>JBILPY010000332.1:0-5213 GCA_044373575.1 Prosthecobacter sp.
CCCCTCCTCCCGCACGCGGCGCATGAGTGTGTCAGCCATGGCGCGGAGGCGGGCGGTGATGAAGACGGTGTCCGTGGTATCCTGATTGAATGTTTCCTGCTCGCCGTAGCTTTTGGCCGCTGGTGCGTCGCAGATCACCGGGCGCTGATCGTTGCCGAGGGCGTAGTCTCGCAATACCGACGCTCCACTGCCGACGAGCAGCGAAAGCTCATCCACCGGCGTGTGCGCGATGTGCTCGACGCGACAGAGTCCTGCGGTGTTCAGCTTTGCAGCGAGCTGAGGACCAACTTGCGGCAGCCATTTGTTTTCCAAAGGCCAGAGGAAGCCTTGCTCACACCCAGGGGCCACCTCAATGAAGCAGTGCGGCTTGCGCAGCTTGCTGGCGATCTGCGAGACGAGCTTGTTCGCACCGACGCCGACGGAAACTGACAGCTTCAAACTCTGCGCGATGGCTTTCTGCATCTTCGCGGCGGCGTCACAGGCTTTGGTTTGACGTGCGCCGTGAAGATCGAGGTAGCATTCATCAATGGAGGCCAGCTCCACGAGAGGCGTGAAGTCATAGGCATACGAGAACATCAAGTGCGAGAAGCGCTCGTATTTGTCGAAGTCACACGGCAGCACGATGAGGCCGGGGCAGAGCTTCCTGGCCCGTGCGGTAGGCATGGGCGTGTAGATGCCCATTTTCCGTGCCTCGTAACTGGCAGAAGCGATGATGCCGCGCCGCTCACCACCGACAGCGATGGGGCGGCCTCGCAGCTTAGGGTCGGCGGCTTGTTCCACGGAGGCGAAGAACGCGTCCGCATCGAAGTGCAGAATCATGGCGCATCACCTTTCCGAAAGCCGCAGCAGGGCGATGAGCACACCTTGGATGACCAGTTCGCGTGCAGGGATGAGGTCGGGGTACTTCGGGTTCGAGGCGCGGAGGTAAGGCACGCCGTTTTGCACCACGAAGCGTTTTAGTGTCGTCTCGCCGTCAATGAGCGCGGCCACGATGTCACCATGCTTAGCCTCGCGGAACTCCATGACGACAATGTCGCCCTCCAAAATGGCCGCATTCCGCATCGAGTCGCCTCGGACTTTCAGGGCAAAGGTGCGAGCATTCTTGGGGAGGCGCAGGGTGGTGGGGTCGATGTCGATACAGCCATCCATGCGTCCCTCCTGAAATTCTGGGCGGCCCGCGATGATGCTGCCAAGCAGAGGCACCTGATGCCGAATCCAGGAGCGAGCCTGCGAGAGCCAGAGAAGATCGAGAGCTTGGTTCTGAGGTAGAGTGAGCACGCCACTCGATAACTGTTCTTTAGAACAGTTTCAAGCCCGGTGATTCATCATCCTGAGCGTCACCTGCCTCCACTGGCCCATCCCCCTCCTGTGGCACGGGTGGAGCGATGGGAGCAAAGACCGCTTCCGTTTTGTTCCGGGCCTGATTCGCCAGCGTGGCGACACGGTAGGCCTCCAAATACTCGCTTTCATAGGGTTTGAAGAAGGCGCGGATGTCATCGGCCTGCATTCCAGCCTGCAACCAGTTCATGGCCGTATCCCCCTCCAGAATGAGCGGGCTGCGGTCATGGAATTTACCCATGTAGCGCCCCGGCGGCGTGGTGATGACACTCATGGAGGTCACTACCGGACCGCTGGCTTTGTCAGCGGAGTCATGGCTTTCCCACACATCCCAGATGCCCGCGAGCAGTAGAGGCGCATCGTCGGCACGATGAATGAAGTAAGGCGTCTGGCGGTCCGGCCACTCATGCCAGCCTCGCACAGGTATCAAACAGCGCCGTTGCAGGATAGGCCTACGGTAGGACGCCAGGTCAAAGACCGACTCGCAGCGAGCATTGAAGGTGTGAGCAAACTTCTTCGACACCTCCGCCTTGCTCCCTTTGGCCCAGTTCGGCACCAAGCCAAAGCGCATCCGCTCTACGCCCAAGTCGCCGCCATCCATCGTCAAGACATCGGCATAATCCGTGGGGCAGATATTGTTGATCACGGGCACCTCAGATTTCTTGTCCTCCCCAGCCCTGACCTTCCTCCGTTCGACACGCAGAGCCCGCCCGGCAAGGGCGAGTGCAGGGATCTTGGCGAATTGATTCAGGCGGCCACACATAACTCCAGCAAAGCCGGGCACCGGATAGCGGGCAAGTCGAAGTGGGATCAGTCACTGACTGCCCTGAATTTATGAAAAACTCAAACTGTTCCTCGTCCGCTGCCCTTCGATGAGGTCGGAATGAAGAAAGGCCCTCGCTGTGCTACGTTTGCGAAATAGACGCTTATGCCATCCATGCCCGCGCAAGGGAGGAATTGGCAGAGAGCAAACCTGAAGCCTTCAAAGTTCTTCTCCTGGCCCTCGTATGCGGCCTGCGACGCTCGGAGATTGACCACCTGCTATGGCGCCTTCGATTTCAGCCGTTGCCTGCTTCATATCGAGAACACCGAGTACTACCAACGCAAGAGCGAGGACAGCGCCGGAGAGATCGACCTCGACGCCGACACCGCCGCCTTGTTCAAAAGCTTCCGCGCCCGTGCTCCGAAGTCCCTCTTTGACATCGAAAGCCCGAATGCGCCACGCGCCGAGCGAAAGGCCCGCTGCTACCGCTGCAATGCTGTTTTTGAGTGCGTGAACGAATGGCTGAGGATTCAGGGCGTGGACACCATGAAGCCGCTCCATACCATGCGGAAAGACATCCGCATCACCAGCGCCATCTACGCAGACAAGAAAAAGACCGTCACACCCAAGGCGTTCGCGGGACTGCTCACGAGCACAGAGAATGTCATTTTGGCTGATTTCAAGACTGTTAAAACGACAACCACAAGCCAAAGAAAGGTGCATGGAGCATGAAAACATCAAGCCAGCGCTTTGAGGAACTCACACGGGTACGGTAATGTCGGTGACGGCACAGGCTCCGCTCCAGAAGTCTACCAGGGCTTGGCGGAAAAGGTCCTGGCCACGACGCTGCTTGACGAGGGCCAGCACCTCAGTCGTGCTCGGTGGGTTGGATTCGAACTGAGTCCGCTGACTACCTCCTGGCCCCTGATCCAGACTTTACGGCAAGCAGGTTCGATTGGCGGCGTTCAATGCACCCGTATGAAAATCCTTGTCTTTCTTTTCCTCGTATCCCTCGCCCAAGCCGCCGATTTGAAACCGCTGCTCGCTCTGCCGGATCAAATCGTGCTTCAGGATGACTTTTCCAAAAGCGGACCGCTCGACAAAAAAGCCTGGGCGAAGCGTCAGGGCACGCAATGGGCTGTGGAAGACGGTGTGCTTCGGGGAAAGCCGTCCACGTCGGAGTTTCAGGCATCGAAAAAGGATCACAAAGGCCTGGAGCCGCGCCTTTCGGCACCGATCACGCCCGCTCAGTTCATCGCAAAGTTCTCGGTGCGCTTCGATGGCAGTGGCGAGACGGCCATCGTGCCATTTGTCGAGTTCGGACATCACGTGTGCCGACTTCGGCTCACCAAGGATGGCGTGGAAGTCCTCGCGGATAGCGAGTCGATGAAGGTCGCGGAATCGAAGGACCTCAAATATGAACCGGGCAAGTGGCTGCATGCTCTCGCCGAGTTGAAGGGCGACGAGTTTGTCATCCAGTTCGACGGTGGGCCGACGCTTTACGCGAAGCACGCCTGCTTTGCGGAGCCCGTGACGAACGGCGGCAATGGTCTTGGTCTCGCCGGACCGAAGGGGGGCTCAGTCGCACTCGATAACGTCACGCTTTGGAGCATCAAGGCCGATGCACAGCCCGGTTGGCCTGCTAAACGAGCTGCATTGCCGACATTCAAGCCTGTGGCCATCGTGAAGAAAAATACTGCGCCGTAGCACCGGTTGGCAATTGAAGACGAACGTCTTTATCCTGGTTTGATTGCCAGTCACCACCCTATCACATGCGCTTCTTCCCGACTTCGTCATTCGCCATTGCTTTGCAACGCTCACCCATGCGGGGCAGCATCCGCTTCGCGATGATGGCTGTCTTGCTTTGCTCGGCTCTGACTTCGTCATTGGAGGCAAAGCCGAACGTTCTTTTTATCGCCATCGACGACCTCGCGAACGCGTCTCCTCACACGCCGAGCATCGACCGCCTCGCAGCCAGCGGCGTGCGTTTTGACCGCGCTTACAATCAAATCCCGCTCTGCAATCCCAGCCGCGCCTCCGTGCTCACTGGCCGCCGGCCCGATGCCACGCAGGTCTATGACCTCGACCGCCATTTTCGGGAGGCTTTGCCGGATGTCGTCACGCTGCCGCAGCTCTTCCGTCAAAACGGCTGGTTCACCGCCCGCGTCGGCAAAATCTACCACTACGACGTGCCCAACGGCATCGGCACCGATGGACTCGATGACAAACCTTCGTGGCAACTCGTCGTGAATCCGAAAGGCCGCGATGTCACCGACGAAAAGCTCATCACCAATCCCACGCCGCAAAAACCCGTCAGCGCCGCGCTGAGCTGGCTCGCCGCCGATGGCACCGACGAGGAACAAACCGATGGCATGATCGCCACCGAGGCCATCCAGCTCCTCGAAAAGCATCGCGACGAGCCCTTCTTCCTCGGTGTCGGCTTCTTCCGACCTCACACGCCGTTCGTCGCACCGAAGAAATACTTCGACCTGCATCCGCTCGACTCCATCCGACTGCCCGAAGCCCCCGCCGACGACCGCAGCGACATTCCCGTCGCCGCTTTCGCCCACAACAACCCCACTCCGCACTACGGCCTCGACGAACTCACCTGCCGCAAGGCCCTGCAAGCCTACCGCGCCAGCGTTTCCTTTGTCGATGCCCAAATCGGCCGCGTGCTCAATGCGCTCGATAAACTCAAGCTCGCCGACAACACCATCGTCGTTCTTTGGAGCGACCACGGTTACCACCTCGGCGAGCATCTCGGCATCTGGCAAAAGCGCACCCTCTTCGAAGAAAGCGCCCGCGCCCCGCTCATCATCCGCGCCCCCGGTGCCAAAGGAAACGGTCACACCTGCCATCGCATCGTCGAGTTCATCGACATCTACCCCACCCTCGCCGATCTCGGCTCGCTCACACCTCCCCAACTCGACGGAAAGAGCCTGCGCCCCCTTTTGAATGATCCCGCGGAGGCATGGGACAGCGTCGCCATCACTCAAATCCTCCGCCCCGCCGATGACCGCCTGCCCACTCAAGTCATGGGCCGCACGATCCGCACCGAACGCTGGCGCTTCACCGAGTGGAACGAAGGCGCGAACGGCCTCGAACTCTACGA
>JBILPY010000333.1:0-5210 GCA_044373575.1 Prosthecobacter sp.
GCGCCGACTTCCGTGCCTTCTCGAAGTGCTCCCGCGTCATGATCGGGAAGGAGCCGATGTGCGATCCCTTGATCTTCGAATTGTGATTGTGATGATGATTGTGCGAGGCACGCCAGATGCTGCTCGGGCTTAGCGAGAGGATACCGAAGCCGCGCATGAGCCACTCCGCCGCCTTCGACTTCGGCAGGATCGCGTGGTGCTGCTGGTCATGATAAATCACAAACAAGCGCAGCAGCAGCAACCCGGAAAGCACACTGCACCCCAGCCTCAGCGCCCAGTGCGGCGCGAACAGCGTGTCCACGTCCACGGCCATGAGCAGCGCCGTGGTGGAAAGGATGACCCACCAGCTCCGCAGAGTGCTGTCCACAGCATAGGGTTTCGTGGCGAGAATCAGCTCAGGTCCAGACCGGCTCACTTCGCCAAGAATGATAGGGGCTGCTTGGGTTGGGCCGTTGGTCATTATTGGGGGTGGAAACAGCCTCAGTATCCAGACTGGCGCAACCTCACAATGTTAGACAAAGAAAATAGCCAGCGCCCCACTTTGAGGCATCCAAGTCACCTCAGGCTACCCACGCCATCTTCGAGCTTATAGAGCCGTGTGATCTCAGCATCCGTTAGTGCACGATCAAAGACAGCCAGATCATCCTGATACCCCACATACGAGGCCCCGAGAACGAGGGCCACTGACGCCGGATCCCACCCAAAGCTCAGGTCCCAGTTCTCGATGCTGCCCTGCTTTTTTCCATTCAGGTAAAGGCTGCCACCGGGCTTGGCCGACTTGCTGTTCACATTCGAGAGCGTGAACGCCACGTGCGTCCAAGTGTCGCGGCTGAAGGGCGGCTTTGACACCTGCACCATGGGGCGTTTTTCAAAAGGAATATCCGCCCACTGCACGTTCGTCGGATTCCAGATATGGAAGAGCGGGCGCACGGCATAGCGGAAATAGCGCGGCGTTTCGTCCTTGGAAAATTCAAGGAAGATGTAGCCCTTCTTTGTGTCATCGCCCGTGATCTGCACGGGGTCGCAGTAGCCGGGCTCCAGATCTTCGTCCGGCGTGAGCTTCAGCCAGATCGAGACCGTGTTGTTCCAGCTCTTGTCGTTGTAGCCGAGCATGTTCACGCCGCTGAATTGCGGTCTCGTGGTCCCCTTCTTCGGGTAATGCACGCAACCGCCGAACTTCCCGCCTGTCGCCACGAGCTTCACGTCATCGTTCAACACGCAGGGCACCCCCTTCTTGCTGAAGCAGGTCTTGTCACCCTTGCTGAAATCAGCATCCAGCCCGTTGTCGAACGACGCATGGAAGACGAGCGATGTCTTGAGAGCATCTTGCGCGAATCCAGGAGCGGTAAGACAGAGGATAAAGGCGAGCGTTTTCATGGCGTGTCCTGCATACGACACGACTCAGGCGAGTCCTGCGCTACTTTAGCGTCTTCTTCAGCCATGTGATCATATGCGCCGCGTAGTCCGAGTTCAGTTTCGCCCATCCGCCCATGCCTCCCGAAGTCCAGCACCCGAGTCCGATCCGGCTTCGTGCTGCAACGCTTTACGGGTCACGGAGACAGTCTGACCTCCGCTGCGGGAAGTGAACGACGACTTGGCTGCGCGGCTCACTTCAACAGGCCGTCTAACCACGCATAGGCTGCCTGACGCTCTGTATCAGGGAAATCGTGTGGAGCGTCAGGGGTGACAAGCCTGAGGTTCTTCTCCGCTTTCAACAGCGCATACACCTCTCCCGCCTTTGCGTAACCCTTGCGCACGCCACCGACGTCGAAGTTACTGTCCCTCAGCGGTGAATTGGAAAAGACCCCTCGCGGCGCGATGGCGGCGATGACCTCGTAGAAGTCGAAGGGGATCTTGTCGGCGTTGTTTTCAAACACATCACGGATGCGCGGCATGTAGCGGTCGCTTGTCCAGCCCGCGACTTTGCCGCCGTAATAGTCGTGGAAGGGCGTGAAGCCGCAGCTTGTTACCACGGCCTTCAATCGTTCATCAAAGACTGCCGTGAAGAGAGCGTTATGCCCGCCCAACGAGTGGCCGATGACGCCGATGCGGTCCTTTTTCACCTGAGGGAGAGTTTCGAGGAGATCGACGGCGCGCATATTATTCCAGATCGCCTTCATCGAGCCACTTGCTCGTGCAGCACCGTGCTGGGTGAAGTCGTACTCGTATTCCCCGAACGAAGGATAGTCTGGAACGAGACACACATAGCCCCGCCCAGCCAACTCATGAGCGTAGTGCAAGGAAGGCAGTCCACCCAGCCCAGCGGGCTCATCCTTGCCGATCTTTGTCGTCTGGTGGAGGCAGAGCATGGCAGGCGCTTTGCCGCCCGCTGGTAGTTCATTCGGGATCAGCAGCCACGCAGGCACACGGTCGCCCACCTCCGGCGTGAAGCGCACTTTGCGCCGCAGATAGGTGGGCGTCTTTTCTTCGGAAACGACTTCGACCTCCAGCGGAACCCATCGCGAGGTGTCATGCAAAGTCCCCATGACCTGCTGCATCCCTGCTTTGATGTGCGAGACGCGTTCGGCCCAATCTTCGGCTGTTTTGACAGGACGTTCGCTGCCAATGGAGGAGCGCACGACGAGCAGATTCGAATGGTCGGGATACGCAAAGGCCTGCGCTGCCACAGCAGGTTTGATTTGATTTGGCTTCGTGAAAAACGCCGACGGCATCACCTCATGCACGGCACCCATGATGCGCTCTTCGACATCGGGCGCGAACTTCGTTGGGCGATCATAATAGATCATCGCACCCGCGCCCTCGTAGCCCCCTTCATCCAAGACGCGGCGCGATGGCACATAACATGGCACGTCGTTCGAGTAGCCATTCACCCAAAGGCGTTCGCGGTCGAACTCGCGCTTGATACGCAGTGAATAATCCACCGTGATCTCTCCGGGCAGGAAGACCATGGCCATGTCATCACCAAATGACCACCGCTGCACGAGATAAGGCAACTTCGCCGGGAGTGCCTCGCCGCGGTCGAGGCGCGCGAGATTCTTTTTTGCGTGATACGCGATCGCCGCCGTCTTTGAAGCGGCAAGGGCTGCCCACTCTTCACGCGTCGGCAGCTTGTCATAGGCGAGTTCGATCAGCTTTGCCTGACACTGAAGCTTGCCGTTCACGGGCTTCAAATCACCTATTGCAAGCCGCCTAGCCTCTGCGCCGAGATCCTCGCCATACTTTTTGACGAGTTCCATTGTGCGGCGTGGATTCGGATTCTGATCCGCACCACAACCGAGTGCCGTCAACGCGATGGCGCCAGGGAAATCACGCTGTAGCGCCTCCTGTGCCACACCCGCCCAGTCTCCATGGATTTCCTCGATGCCGATGGTCGTGCAGTGGCAGGCGTAGCTCGTGAAGATCGCCCGCACTTTTCCACCGGCATCCGTGGCACGCAAAACAGGTAGGTCGTGATCAATCGGCTTTAATGGGAACACGCGTCGGTTCGCGGCGAAACCAACCTTGCCAATACCCCAGGCCAGTGTTGCCGGCTTCCGGTCCGCCAACGCCGCCAGCGCGACTTTTTCGATGTCGTCCGTGAGTTCACGCGTGTAGCGCTCAATGGCGACCATGTGCTCCGCAGGGATGTCCATGCCAAAAAGGTTTGGCAGGATGCCGAGGATCATCGGTGCGCAATGCGTGTGACTGGAGCAGATGGCGAAGCGCTCATTGATCAGCTTGGTCTTCGACAAGAGCCGACGCAGCACTTCTTCTCGCATTGAGGCCGGGATGCCACAGTTGTCCACCGTCACCAAGACCGCCGGACCTTCATCATCGCTGCCAATGGCGAGCGCTTTGGCAAAGATGTGCTGTGAGACACCGGTGTTTGGAAGACGCCTCCCCCCGTAGCCACTGAGCCGCACCGGATAGTCTGGCGTAATGTCCACCGAGGCTGCGCCCACTTGACGATACTCCGCAGCGATGGTGACAAGCGGCAGCAGGCAAAGAAAGAGGAAGAACTTCATGTCAGCACTACGGCGCGCCGCTGCGAAGGCTTGCCGCAGAAAGATTCTTCAGATCAATGAGCCGTACCCATCGAGATCAAAACTCGAAGTTAATTTCCCTCGATCACGGCACCAGGTTCGACCTTCCAATTTCCATTGTCACTGGTGACCTTCCACTGGCGGCGCTGGAATTGTTTTTTGTAGGACCAGGCGGCCTCGTAATCCCAGGTACTGCCGCTGATCTGCTTCATGGACCTTATTTGGATGACAAATACAGGCACACGGAAATCGGGGTCAATGGCGGTGTTGTCCGGCGGCGCTGTGCCAAGCACGCTGGCGCTGATGATGCGAAGTTTGAGATCATCAAACCGCTTCAAAAACGTCACGCTCGCCGAGGTGAAGTCCCGTGCCCGAACGATCTCGCCAAGAGCAATCGAAAAACTTTTCTGCACGCCAGGATTCAGGTCCGGCAAAGTGCGAATGATCTCCCGCACAAGCGCCTCGGTGCCAGCCGATTCATAATCTGCCAGTGATGCTCCTTCACGATCCACAGGACCGCAGGCGGTGATCAGCGTCAGGACAAACAGGTGGGGAAGAAGGCGGGTAAGCACCCGGCTAACTGACATGAGTTCGGTGTGCGTGCAATTCTTCACTGCAATCAGAACCCGAAACATGAAAAAGCCGTCTAGGCACTGGGCCCGGACGGCTTTTTCAAAACTTTTCGCGGTGCTTTATGGAGCCGGGACTTCAGCATCGACACTGAAATCATCAAAGATGATCGAGGCGCCACTGGATCGGCCATCCGCACCGAGATCCCAAACAGTTGAAATATCAGAGAACCGTGATCCCGCAGGCAGGGGGATACCCCCTTCAGTCACCGAAACGCCATCCATGTAAACAACCCATGTTCCAGCCTGCTGATTAACGGCGATTTGGAAGCGATGCGCACCACCCCCGGGCGTGATGTGCTGAATGGAGTCATGTACAGTTCCATCAGGCTCAACCGAGGAAATTCGCCCGGTGGCGCTGTCGATCCAAAGCGCCAGTAGGGCCTTGCCATCCGTTCCGTTCACCTGCCATCCAAACTGATCGTCACCATTTTCCTCTCCAGGCTCCAGACGCATGGTGAAGCTGGAAACTACCTGGCTGGAAGACTGGGCTTGGTTTCCAATGTCATGCCAAAGCACCACAGGTTCTGTACCGACGACCTTTTCACCACCAAAACGAACCGCCGAAGTTTCCGTACTACTGATCTCTCCAGACGAG
>JBILPY010000334.1:0-5207 GCA_044373575.1 Prosthecobacter sp.
ACCAGCACATGCACCCCAGCATTCATCAGCGGCTCCGCGATGGGACGATGGTAAATCGTCGGCACTGCCACCGTCGCCGCATCCACACGTGAGGCAAAGTCCGCCACATCACTCGCCGCCTGCGTCCCATACTGCGCGGCAAACTCCGCCGCCCTCCCCGGATCAGCATCATACACGGCGGCAAAAGTGATCGCCCCGCCGCTCTTCGCCGCGATCTCGGCCATGATGCGGGCGTGATTCTTGCCGATGGCTCCGACACCGGCCACGCCGATACGGAAAGGAGAAGGTTGAGTTTCCATGTGGGGTCTTGTTTAAAGAAGCCCGCGCCCCGTGGCAAAGGGAAACTGCTCTTCCGCAACGTCCCCGTCTTCGGCCACCGTGATCAAACCCAAGATCAGCCTCGACAAATCTCTGCGCTCCCGCTTTCATCCGCGCTCCATGCCGCTCTCTCTCGATGATATCCTCAACGCCGCCGACGAACATAAAGCCAGCGATGTCTTCCTGATGGAGGGTGAGATCCCGCGCATGAAGATCAACGGCCAGCTCATGCTCTTCGGCGATGATCCCATGCAGCTCAGCCAGATGGTCGGCCTCTGGCAGGCATGCGGGGCCGCCCCCGATGGCGAGACAGACAAAGACTCCGGCCTCGTCTCCACCAGCCACACCCGCTACCGCGTCAATCTCCACAAAGCCATCGGCCGGCTCGGCGTCGTCATGCGCCGCATCCGCACAGATCTCCCCGTGCTCGGCAATCTCGGCGTGCCCGACTGGCTCCTCACCAAATGGGCCATGAAATCACGCGGTCTCATCCTCGTCACCGGCCCCACCGGCATGGGAAAAAGCACCACCATGGCCGGCCTCCTCCAGTGGATGAATGAGACCTGTGCACGCCACATCGTCACCATTGAGGACCCCATCGAGTTCATGTACCCGAACAAGTCCAGCATGTTCACCCAGCGTGAAGTCGGGCGCGACACCGCCACCTATGCACGCGGCGTCCGTGCCGCTATGCGTCAGGCCCCCGACGTCATCATGGTCGGTGAGATCCGCGATCTCGAGACCGCCCTCACCACCCTCCAGGCCAGCGAGACCGGCCACCTCGTGCTCGCATCCATCCACAGCGACAGCGCCGTCGATGCCGTGGACCGCCTCGCCCATCTTTTCCCGCCCGAGCAGTCCGCCCTCGGCCTCCATCTCCTCTCCCAGCAGCTCATCGGCGCCCTCTGCCAAAAGCTCCTCCCGCGTACCGACGGTGCCATGCACCTCCTCGTCGAGTATCTCGAAAACGGCGGTGCCGTTAAGCAATGGATCGCCAAGCAGGACATCGACAACATCCGCAACTACATGCAGCGCGGCAACGACCCCAACTGCTGCACCTTCCTCACCAACATCGTCCGCGCCTACGAAGCCGGCCTCATCACCGAAGCCGAAGCCATCGGCGCCTGCGGCAACGAAATCGAGTTCAAGCGCGCCGCGCGCGGGATCTCGTAACCATGAAGAGCTGGCATGCTTTTCCAAGAATACGGCAGGCAGCGACGATCATCCACCTTTGCACCGGAGAGGTCTCCTCTAAGTCAATGCCTTGTGGGGAACCGCTGCGGCACTGCCCACAACAGCGCCTCTGAAATCCCCCTCGCATTTTCCAGCGGCAGCGCTCATCATGGTTTCATGTCCGACCGCCGACATCCCACTGCCCGCCAGCGCCTTCGTCATGCGCTGATCTCGGCGTGGCGTGGGGCTGATGAAGGACCGATCATTGATCTGCCTGTGCAAAGCGTGGCCGATCTCGTCGGCAAGGTCATCATCCAGGCAGGTCTGGGAGATCGCATGAAGCTGGAGGAGGTGCTGGCCGCCTGGCGCGAAATCGTGGGCGACTTCCTCTACCAACACTCGCGGCCTGACAGCATCCAGCGCGGTGTTTTATCCGTGCGTGTGCTCCAGCCCACGGTGAATCATGTGCTGACGATGGAGCGCCCGCGCATCCTCAAGCGACTGCAAAGCACCCTGAAAAATTCTGGCATCAAAGACATCCGACTCAAGCATGGCTGACCACACCCCGCATGGACTGGACTGACTGGCAGAGCATCCTGCGCTGGCGCGCGATCGAAGAGGGAGACGCTGATGGCGTGCTCCTCACGGAAGAGCGCCGCCGTGAAGCCACGGCGCACACGCGCGCCGGGCTGAACTCAGAGACGGTGAAAGCCGACCCGCTGGGGCCACGCGAGGCAGCTTTTCTCCTCCGCCGCAGTCACTGGCTGGAGCAGGAGGTCATCGGCTGCAATGGCCCGCTCGTCCGCGTCACGGAGAGGCTCACGGTGGTCACAGGCCGCCGCGCTTGGATTATCCTCGGCTGGGTTCTCGCTGCCGTTCTAGGTTATGCCATGGCGGGCTTTGGTCAGGCTGCGGAGTTTAATCTCCTCGCGCTGCCGCTGGTGGGACTGCTGCTTTGGAATGGTCTGGTCATGGTCTTCTCCCTGCTGATCGAGCTTCAGAAGGAAAGTCGCAGCCCCTGGGTCGAGTGGCTGGCGATACGCCTTTCGCCCGTCGTCGGGGATCGCGGTGGCGCGGACGCCGAGCCTCAGACCGGCATGACGGTGGATCAAAGGTTTGCCCAGCTCACTCTGGCACCCGCCTTTGAGCGCTGGCAGCGCCGCTTCCGCGCCTGGCTGCACATCGCCGCCGCCCTGCTCGCGCTCGGCAGCGCTATCGGTCTGTATGCACGCGGCTGGTCGAAGGAATACCGCGCCGTCTGGGAAAGCACGCTGATTAGTGAAGCGAGAGCGCAGAGCTTCTTCGGCGCGCTCTTCCAGCCCGCCGCCGCCACACTGCATCTGCCACTGCCGCTGGATCAACTGCCCTCCATGCATCGCACGAACGGCAAGGTGTCCACACCTGCACCTGCGCTGCCGTGGATTCATCTTTATGCAGGCACGCTCCTCGTGCTCGTCATCCTGCCACGCGGACTGCTGGCGGCCTTCACCGCTTGGCGTGCGCATCAGGTCATCGGCAAAAAGCTACGCACCATCGGCTGGCAGAGCTACCTCGTGCGCACCCTGCGCGCCATTGAGGGTGGGCAGGAGACCATCACCGTGCTCGTCCATGCCACCGATGCCACCCCGACGCACCGCGAGGTCTGGGCACGCGGCGTGCGCGAGCGCTTCGGGCAGATGACCGAACCTGAGTTCGTGACCATCGCCGCAGGAGATGAGGATGACTTCGCCGCCTCCTGGAAGCCCGCACACCCACGCGTGGTCCTCGTCTTCAATCTCGCCACCACGCCCGAGATCGAGGTGCAGCGCCGGCTCGTGCTCGATGTCAAACAAGCCCTCACCACGCGTCAGCGCGCCGGGGAACTTCTCGTCCTGCTGGATGCCACCAGCATCGGCAACCGCTGGTCGCCCGAGAAACTCGCCAGCCGTGAGAAACTCTGGTCAGACATGATCGAAGGAGCCGGGGCCCAGATCCTCGTCGCCGCACGCCGGATGAACGACTGATCGAAGCTAATACCCCTGAAGCCGTAGCATCGGGCACATTCCCCTTTGCACTGCTCCACCACCGTCTAAAGTCACCCCATGCCGCCTCCCCCGGGCATCCAGCCACCCGCATCGGACATCATCACCCTGAGTCTCATCTCGCACACCAATGCGGGAAAAACGACCTTGGCACGCACCCTCCTGCGCCAGGATGTGGGCGAAGTGCGGGACTCCGCCCACGTCACCCTCTTTAATGAGTCCTACAAGCTCCTCGAGCACGACGCCCGCCTCCTCCGCCTCTGGGACACCCCCGGCTTCGGCGACAGCGCCCGCCTCCTGAAGCGCCTCCAGCGGGAAAAGAACCCCATCTTCTGGTTCATCTCCCAAACCTGGGACCGCCTCACCGACAAGCCCCTCTGGTGCAGCCAGCAGGCTTTGAAAAACGTGCGCGAGGAGGCCGACGTCGTCCTTTACCTCGTCAACGCCACCGAGCCCCCCGAAGTCGCCGCCTACATCGCCCCCGAGATGGAAATCCTCGGCTGGGTCGGCAAGCCCGTCCTCGTCCTCCTGAATCAGACCGGCCCCACCCAGGAGGCCACCGTCGAAGAATCCGAGATCCAAATCTGGCGCGACCATCTCAAGCAGTGGCCCATCGTCAGCGACGCCCTCTGCCTCGATGCCTTCGCCCGCTGCTGGGTGCAGGAAGACCGCCTCATGGAGGCCATGACCCCGCTCATTCAGGAGCCCAAGACCGATGCCTTCAAGCAGCTCAAGCGCGCCTGGCATCAGCGCAACCTCGAAGTCTTCCACCAGTCCAGCCGCGCCCTCGCCGAACTCCTCACCGCCGCCGTCCTCGACGGCATCGAAGTCCGGGGAGAGAAACTCTGGGAGCGCATCGGCATCGCCCGCCAGGAGCTGAACAAAGAATACCAAGGTGCCCGCGAAGAACTCGCCACCCGCCTCGCCGACCGCCTCGTCGGCACCACGAACAAACTCATCGAACTCCACGGACTCGAAGGCGAGGCTGCACGGCGTCTCGGGCAACTGACCCAGGAGCAGTTTCACCTCCCCGTGCAGGTGCCAGAGGCCATCTGGAGCGTCCTCGGCAGCGTCGCCGGCGGAGCCATGGGCGGCCTCATCGCCGACCTCAAATCCGGCGGCATGACCTTCGGCGGCGGAGCCCTCGTCGGCGGCATCGCCGCAGGCATGGGAGCCTTCGCCCTCATCAAAAGTTACAACCTCGTCCGCGGCGGAGATCAGCGCCTCCACTGGTCCTGCGAGCACTTCCGCGAGCAAGTCCGCCTCGCCATGCTCACCTACCTCGCCGTCGCCCACTTCGGTCGCGGCAGGGGCGAGTGGCAGGAAGGCACCGAGCCCGGCCACTGGAACGCCATTTGCAGCCAGATCCTCGAAGAGCACAACGATGGCATCACCCGCCTCTGGAAGTCCGGCGTCGAGACCAGCGCCCACCCCGAAGTCGTCTCCCGCTCCGCCCAGGCCCTACTCCACGACTGCCTCAGCTGCGTCCTCGTCCGCCTCTATCCCAGCGCGCAGATCGGGGAGTGAAAGTCATCGAACCATTGTGAAAAACTCCTTGCCAAAGTGGGCATCCGTGGAAACATCGCGACCCTTCAATATCAATTGAAAACAACAAGCCAGACAAGTTGTCCGGCACTCCCCCGATAAACACACCATGAGCGAAGTCGCCACTGCCCCCGCCAACTTCAAAATCCA
>JBILPY010000030.1:0-17020 GCA_044373575.1 Prosthecobacter sp.
GTGACGGGAACAGTGAGTTTTTTCCAATGCTGGAGGGCACGGTCGAGCCCGAGTCCTGCGGCGATGACGACGACGGAGGTCCAGAGGCAGGCGTAGAGGAGGAGGTGATCCTGACGGCCATACCAACTGACGGTGGCGATGCTCCAGATGAGGACGCCGATGACGCCGAGCGTGAAGGGCTCGATCTGCGCGCGCCAGACGATGCCGGCAAAGGCGAGGGCGAGGACGAGCAGCCAGCCGCCGCTGAGCCCACGCTGAAGTCCAAGGGCGGACCATTCAGGAGCTTGGAGCACGACTTTGCTGCGGGTGCGGTCCAGTTCCCTGGTGGCGTAGTCGGGAGCCACGATATTGGAGACGAAGACTTCGCGTGCGACGAGCGCCTGGGTGTCGCGTGTGGCTTCCCAGTCACTGCGCAGGCTTTGCCATTGAGCCCAGCTTTTCGGCAGAGGAGTGGAGGTGGGGTAGATCTGACGCTGAACATTGGCTAGGCCAAAGGTGAGGGTGAATGCGGCGAGTGTGATGAGGATCGGGCGTGCGTGGAAGCTGCCGTTTTGAAGCCGGTCCTGGGCACAGCGTGTCATGGCCATGATGAGGCAGGGGATGACATTGCCGATGAAGCAGCTCATGGCATAGACGGCGGCGGCGACGTGCCAGGCCGGATGAACGAGCGTTCCGCGTGCGGTCACAGCGATGAGCGAGGCGACGCCGAGTCCGGCAAAGATCCAGGTCTCCGGCAAGGGGGCCATAATGAGGGCACATGTGCCGGTGCCGAAAGTCATGGCAAGCAGGATGCCGTGAAGATTGCCCGAGCCTGACCACAGGAGGGCATGATAGACCATGACGACGGTAAGTGCGGCGGCCAAACAGGTGAGGAAGGCGACGCCGTGCTTTTGGGCGCTGCCGAGATCCTGGCCGATAAGCTGCCAGCCTTTAACCATCAACTGGGCGAGCGGCTGATGCAGGAGGGTGAAGGCAGGATGAAGCGGGCTTATTTTACCATGATCTCCGAGGCGGTCGGCGGTGAGATCCTGGAAGACGGTCTGCGTGGCCGCGCCGAAGATGCTGCCATCTTGGATGTAGATGGGAGTGTCCTGAAATTTCAGGTGGGCGGCAAAGAAGAGGCTATAAAAGACGGCGGCGAGGAGGGCACCCATACCATGCCAGCGAGTGAGGACGCGCGCAGCCTTGTCAGGTGATCTGGGGCGTGTGGATGGACGCATTAAAGGAGAGCGCAGTGAGAAATCACCACCCGAGGGTGAATTTGCAGCTAGGGGAGATGACCAGGGATCAGCGATATTTCTTGCTGAACATCAGCCTTGCCAGCTCCTGGTGCCGCTTTTGCAGTTTGATGACACGCTGGTGGTGGGTGTCGATGACGGCGATTTGGTCTGGATACTGCAGGCGAAGGCTTTCGCAGTTGGCGGCGATCTGGTCGATGGCGATCTTGAGTTCGCGCAGCTTGCGACTTTCATCAGCGGTGATGCGACTTTCGTAGATGGTGTGGTGGAGGATGTCTGTTTCACGCTCCAGATAGGAGATGGCGTTGGGTAGGGCTTCGACTCCGCCGACGAGGCCGCCTGAGTTCGGATCGACCTGGGGGATCTTTGGCAGGAGATTGCCGGGACGCTGGGGGATGACGGCCTGGGGCTCTGCGGAGAGTCCTCCATTGCGTGCATCGATGATGGTGGGGGTAATGAAGAGCATGAGGTTTTTGTGGTTCTTGCTCTTGCTATCGTACCTGAATGCCTTGCCGATGAGTGGGATGGCCTGGAGGAAGGGGATGCCTGCTTTGCCCTCGCGCTCGCGGGCTTCATCGAGTCCGCCGACGGCCACGGTGTAGCCGGAATTGACTTCGACGGGTGCCGAATAAAGGCGTGAAGAGGCGATGGGGTAGGGGTTGCCGCCGATGACTTCGGTGCCGACGATGCTGGAGACGGTGACGGCCATGTTGAGAAGGATTTTATCACCATCCATACGCTTGGGCAGGATGTTCAGCACGGTGCCGATGGGGAGGTAGGAGACGCTCTGTGCAGTGGTGGCTCCGGCTCCGACGGTGGAGCTGGACTGGCCGTCGAGCACGGGCTGATTCACGACCGCGCGAATAGCAACTTCGCGGTTGTTCAGGGTGACCATGCGTGGATAGGACGTGGTCTGCGTTTCTTCATCGCGGAGCATGGCGCGGAGCTTCACATTGATGTCTTGGGCACTGAGGATTCCGAGGGCGGGCCAGCCGAGGGCTCCTTTGGCGAGATTGAGGTTGGTGTCAGTCCAGAGATTGGAGAGGTCCGTGCGGTAACCTCCATTGGTGCCGATTTGCTCGAATTTGACGGTGGTGTTGGTGCTGCCATCTTCGTTTACATCCTGGGATACATCAGTGGCTTGATTGAAGGTGCCCTGCTCAAAGGTGCCGCCCCAGTCGATGCCAAATTCACGCTTCGGATCGCGCGAGGTCTCGATGAATTTGACCTCAAGGGCGATGAGCGGCTGTGGCTTGTCCGCAGCTTCGAGATAACCTTCCACCCACATGTGCTGGAGCCGTGTGGCGACGACGTAGAGCGTGTTGGAATCGGACTTCCAGATGATCTTGGGTTTGCGGAAGCTGCTCAGTTCATTGGAATTCCAGGCTTTGGCGGCGTCTGCCATGCCTTGAGGTCCTGAAGGGGCGGCAAATGAGTCTGCGCCGCCGCCAACATCATCCGGTGGGAGTCCAAGGAGATCACGAATGTCGTGAATGATTTCGCTGGGTTTAAGGGCGAAAGTTTCCTGCATCCCTTGCAGGCTCAAACCGCCTCCGCTGAGGCCACCAGATCCACCGCCGCTGCCACCTCCACTTCCTCCGCCACTGCTGCCGCTGTTTCCTCCGCTGCTGCTACTACCGCCATTGGTGCTGATCTTTTCCACACGCTCAGCGGAGTTGTTTTTGATGATGTAGGATTTGCCAATGAGTTCGCGATCATCAGATGGACGGAAGTAGAAGATGCCGTTTTCATAGATGACAGCGAGTCCATTGGCGCGACAGACAGTTTCCAGCACGGCAAAAGGACTGGCCTTGATGGAGAAGGTGGTGAGTTTTGATGATTCGGGGCTGTCCTGAGGCAGCGAAATGAAGGGCACCCCTGAGTCCGTGGCGAGGAAGCGGATCACGTCACCGAGCATGGCTTGAGAGAAGTCATACTGAGTAGCCTGTGCCTGGCGCAATCCGGAGGCCATAGCTTCATACTGTGCACTGGACTGCCCATTGGGGTCTGAGAACACCTGGGCTTTGCTGAATTGGCAGAGCGCAAGAGTGACCCCGAGGGTGATGAGGCACAAGGTGGAGGAAGCTTTCATAATCGCGGAAAATATAGAAATTATAATAAACAAACTCAACAAGCTCAAATGAAATTTATCACTTTCACACCTAAATCATTAAAGTGTCCTGAATTTATAGATGTCAGGGTATGGCAGCTTTGTATAATATGGTTTTTATAGTTATTGGTTGCAATGGGCTCGAAGCTTCATTATTATTAACTATTCACTAAATGTCGTATGACTCTGTCCACATTGAATCACAGCCCACGCTACATGCTGGCGAGTTCGCCGAGCATGGCGCGAGGCTTCTCATTAGTGGAGGTTGTGATGCTGATCGCAGTGCTAGGCGTTTTGGCGACCGTGGCAGTTACCATGGTGGGAAGCCAACGGTCGGCAGTATCTGACACGAAACTATCGTCAGACATTTCGACGCTGAATCACCATGTGGTGATGTATCTGGCAGATGGCGGGTCGCTAACTGGTCTCACGAATCCCCAGACAGTGCTCGACAAGCTTAAGCGGTCTCGGGCGCAGATGGATTGGCAGACGCACACGGGAGCTGTGTCGGGAAGGCTTTTGGACACTAGACTGAAAGCCGTCATAACAAATGCTGCCAATGCATCTGGGAACCCACGAGCTAAATGGAATTCAAGGACAGAGCGTTTTGAATTAACCACGGGCGGCGGGCAGGCTGTCACCGAGTTCTTATTTGATGAGGCACTCCGGAATACAGACTATGGAACAGACACAACACGACGTGTCGGACGTGTGAAATACAATGGTAATACTCGTGGCTGGGTCTGGGGAGGTGCAGGTGCCACTTCCTCCATCGCCTATCAGAATCCAGGTAACACAGGCGGGGATGGCACCACTGATTTGTTTGATCCAGACGAAGTTGTGCCTGTAATACCACCTCCTGACGATGGTGTTGATGGAGGTGGCGGTCCAGTCGATGGCGGCGGTGGTAGTGACGGCGGCGGTGGTTCCGCCCCTCCTGCGCGACTTCCATTGCCCTCCATTACGCCTTCTGGCGGCACCTATACTTATGCCTCTTTCCCGACCAGCGTTAGTCTGAGTCCGAATGGGGCTCCTGGCGGGACGGTTTCACAACTCCGTTTTCAAAAGAACGGTGGCGCGTGGGAGCCCTACCTTGGCATTCCGATTCCACTGATTCCGTCTGATGTCGTTGTGGCGAAAAACTTCACTCTCAACACAGCCACTTACACAGACAGTAGCTCAAAAAACGCACGCTTCTACCGTCTGGTTTCTGGCTTTACCGGCACGAGCACAGGCACATGGGGAAACGCTACTGGTGGCTCTGGACTGCTAACAGAGACGGCCAATGGTGTGGACAACTCCACCTTCAAGCACGGCAACACTAAGCTGGACCTGGGCAACGGCGAATTTCTCGATGCGGGGACGGAGAATGTGCTGAGTTTCACTCGCAAACCCTTTGATACCATTATTCCGAACACATGGTTTCCTCTCGGTGGCCTGGTGATGCTCAACGGCACCACCTTCTATAGTAGTGAGGCGGACGGGGTCACGCTGAGCATCAACCTTAACCTCAGTGACCCTGTGCAAGCGGGTGTCGTGCATGTGGACCTCGGTCTCATAAGCACGGAAAATACCTCGGATCGCACAGCCAGTGCCGACATCGTCGAGCTGCGCAATCCCAGCACAGATTTCACAGTCCAGATCGAAGGCGTTACCTACCGCCTTGAACTCGGCTGGACCACGCTGGACCCGGGTGCAGGTGTCCCACGAGGCAATCAATTTCTTGTTTACGAAGGCTCTTCCGCGAATGCCGAGCTTCGCGCCAGGTTCGTCAGCGACCGGTAATTCACCTCCTCAATCAGAATCATGGAAGATATCAACGAACGCAGCCAGCTTGGATACCGAATGCTTCATCTCTCGAAGGATTCGGGAGTCAGTGATTTTTACATCACCCCGTGGGAGCCACTGACCTACAAGCGCAACGGCAAGCTCTTCTTTGACTCATTCATCTATCAGCCAGAGCGACCGCTTGAGTTCACTGCAGGGTGTATCGACTATGCTCTTGCACTTGGAAACAGGCGGTATCGTGTGAACCGCATGGTCACTCGTGGGCGCCCTCGCTGGGTCATGCGACTGCTGCCTGAAACCATCCCTGATATCAGCAAACTCATGGTGCCACCTGCCGCCATTAAAGCCTTCCTAGAGGCCAAGAACGGTCTCTTCCTCGTCTGCGGTGCCACGGGTTCGGGTAAATCAACCACCATCGCCTCCATGATTCTCGAGCGGGCAAAGCGGCGTCAGGAGCACGTCCTGACCTTCGAGGATCCCGTTGAGTTCGTTTATCCATCCGGCATTCCTTCTCTTGTCTCCCAGCGTGAGATCGGCACCGATGAGTTGGACTTCAGCAAGTCTCTCCGTGCAGCCCTTCGTCAGGCACCCGATGTTATCCTCGTGGGAGAAATTCGTGATGGCGAGACGGCTGAGATCGCCCTTCAGGCCGCCGAAACGGGTCACGTCGTCGTGGCTACACTCCACACATCGAGTGCGGCTCAGACCGTGCAGCGGTATTTAAAACTCATCCCCAGCGACCGCATGGAGAACGCCATGCTCTCCTTTGCTGACAGCTTCCGAGGCATCCTCTGCCAGCGTCTGTTGTTCGATGAGTCCCGTGGCAAGCGCTTCCCCATTCATGAGCTCCTGCTGCCTTACGATTCTGTTTGCGGCATGATCAGGCGTGGTGAGTTCAAAAACCTCGAACAGGAACTCGAGGCTGGGTTCACACGCGGCATGCTCAGCTTCGAGCGCTGTCTGAATAACCGCATGGGTGACGGCTGGAAGCCCACTCAACCGAAGAAGAGCGGCTATGCCGAACATGAAGTTTACGACTACCTGCAACGCGAAAACCTGACTTCCATTTATGCTATTAGCTGAAATCAAATCCGTTCTGACCTTTGCGGCCTTCAATCCCGAGCCAGATGACTCCAACGTCAGCTGGGCAAAGCGGTTTGAGGGGCACAAGTCCCTCCTCATCAACGTCAGCCGCAGTCAAACGAGCTGGAGGGCCATCAATAAAAAGGGCCGCTTCGAAGACGGTGGTGTGATGGAGGGCGAATTTTCTGACATCGCTCCCCAGCGTGCCGACGAGTGGCGGCAGATGGCAGAAGGTGGATGGTGCTCCCTGAGCGTAAACAATCGTTTCATCATCAGTCTGGAAAACAACATGATGCGTGGAGATAACGTCAACGCGCTTTTGCGCTCCAACCCACGTGCCGTCCTCGGGCCTAAGTATGACCGTGGCAAGAGGTACGCCATGTGTCACCACCCGGAAACCACAGCCAGCATGTTGCTCGCGTGTGAAGAGAGCATGGTAAAGACCACCGAGGACGTGCTCAAAAACATCGGCCTGCGTACAGGACGGGTCTGCTGCGGTCTCTTTGCTCTGCTTGAGTACGCGGTAGGTGAGATTTACAACATCAAGCGCGGCAGCGTGCCTGCGAATGCCGCAATCATCGTCGCCTGTGAAGGCTCCATCGCCGTTCTCGTTCAGCAGGATGATGTTTGGAAGGAATTACGTTGCCGCAGCGGCATGGGGCCTGATGCCGTGGAGACGACACTTCAGATCATCACACCTCTCGTGCAAAAACTGCCCCAGGGAAGCCCCGTGCATTTCATCAGTGACGGCCAGGATCTGAAATTCCGTTCCGAACTGATGGCCAACCTCGAGAAGCTCGGGGCCCATGACATGACCCAGGATGATCTTCTCTGGACCATCCTCGGCACTCACTGAAGACCTAACCACCATACTGCCATGAGTGAAATCATCTGCCACGACTTCAAGACTCCGCGCAACGACACTTCCAAGCGTCTGCCGGACACCTTCAAGGCCATTCCAGTCCTCTTCTACCTCTGCCTCGTCGGAGCCGCCTACTTCATGACCATGGACTGGCTTTCCTACAAGCAGGCCCAGAAGGAAAAAATTGAAGCGGAAGCCCGCAAGACACAGTATGAAGACGAAACCAAGCGCTTCCAGGATGAGAAAACCAAGCTGGATGCCGAGACGGAAAAGGCTGAAAAGCTCGCCAAATGGATCGAAGGCGCTCGCAACGTCCAACCCATTACCGCTGCCATCGCCCGCGCCATGCCACCTGAAGTGCGCCTGTCTGATCTAACCATCGAACGCAGTGAGCAGGTGCCGGAGAATCTCTCTCTCTCTCTGCGCATCAATGGCGGCTCAGCTTCCGAGATCGGGTTGCTGGAGACGGGGATTTCCAGATTGCAGTACCGCTCCTTCTCCCCCCAGCAGAGCAAGGATGGCGAAGCCATCGAATACCGCTCCACGCTCGTGCGGCAGGAACAATAAACTCACTGGAACCGCATCCCATGAATCCCAAACAAATCGCCTGTCTCGTGCTGATGATCTTCATCGGCATCGTCACCTACTGTGGGCAGATCGTTCACAAAAAGGTCACGGCCATGAAAGAGGAGGCCACCGCCGCTTCCGATGCCGCCACGGCGGCTGAACAATCCCTTCAGACGGCTGAAATCCTAACCACCAAAACGAAAGCGGAAACCGAAGAACTCCGCCGCTTCCTCGCTTCCTGGACTCCCTATGCAGATAAAATCCAGACTGAGCAGGAGATCGAGAGCGCATTCGACTTCAGCCTGCGGGATCGCAGCATCACTCTCGTGAGGTCTCGCAAAAGCGAACTTAAGGCGAACCGCGCTGACAAGTTCATTCCCAAGGTCGTTCTGACCACGCTCGTCGTGGAGGACGAATATGCGAAGGTGCTCAATTGGTTCGGTGATATCGAGAAGCGGCTCCCGCTGGCACGTGTCACCTCCTGCAACATCACCGGTGGCAGCACCGTCCGTCAGCTCCGCCTCGAGGTAAGCATCGAGACGCCCATCGTTGATGTCGGTGCTGATCTGACCTCGGCTGCCGACAAGGAAAAGAAGAAGAAAGCCTGATCCGTTCCCATGAAATCTTATCTGCTCACTTCAATCTCCGTCTTCATCGCCGCGACTGCGGTCATGGCCCAGGAGCAGCCTCTGGGAACCGCCGAGGAAGCTCCAGAACGTGTCCAGTATACGCTCTTCCTGCCCGAGGAAAAAACACCTGAGGTCATCAAAGCCGAAGAAAACAATCCCTTCGAAGCCGCCGTCGATCAAAACCAAAAGGAAGGTGATACTGAGGAAAATCGTGTGCGAGACATGCTCCTGCAAATGCCAGCCAAAGGCGGCGGCAATGGTCCCGAGGGCATGCGCGTCATGCTCGGCAGCATGAGGCTGGAGGCCGGTCAGATGGTCCCTGACGTGCTGCCTGACCAGCAGGTGAAATTGAAGGTCAAGGCCATCAGCCCCACTCAGATTGAAATGGTCTGGGTGGAAAAGAAACCCACCGGCCTTCCTCCGAAACCCTTCGTCATCGACGTCGATGTCTCACCGCGCGTGCGTTACAAGATGCCTAGTCCGGGTGCCGCCGATGGCGGCGGCATCGGCACCATGCGGATGGCGGGCATCTCCGCCTTCACACGTGAAGAGGTCGTCAGTCGGCCTTTGCCAGCCGCCGGCGTGGAGGATGCGCCCGTGAAGGCCGTCGCGATGGAGGACAAGCCGGCTTCAGCGCCCTCTTCGTCAACACGCAGCAGCACTAAAGCTACGCCTCCGGCCAATGTCCCGGAAGCCTCCGTACTGAGAATGCTCTTCGGCAATCATGCCGCCAAAGGCCAATGAAGCATGAGCCCCCAGTCCCCCGCACCTCCGCCCCTGGCTTCACCGCCATGGAATTGCTGACCGTGCTCGCACTTGGGGCCGTCATCCTCGGTAGCATCGTCGTTGGTTATGGCACCCTCGTGCGCATGCGCACAGGTGTCGCCGCCCTCGTCACGGTGCAGTTGGGCGCTGCCAGGATGGCCGCCTTCGCCCTTCCTGGAGCCACGGGCACCAGCCGCAATGTCGTCACTGCTCCGAGTTACGGCATGATGGCCCAGGCTGAGGAGCTGCGTGAAACCTTCCTCACGGATACCCTCGGGGCCACCGCTGTCTTCTGTCTCCCACGTGCCGGTGTAAACACCTACAAGCCTCACACCATCTCCTACAATCCGGTTCAGCACGGTGAACTCGACACCCCGCAGAAGTTCCGCGAGCACCTCTATCAGATCCTTGGTCGTCCGGCCACCTTCCCCTATCGTGACTACCGCAATCCGCTGAACACAGTGGACACAGCCCCTTCGGAGAATGCCAGCATCTTCGTCCTCGGCTTCAGCAGGGTCGAGAACAAGCTCAAAGTCCTCGCCCTCTACGACATCGATGTCATTCGCTTCACCGTCAGCACAGAGCCGCAGGGCTTCTACGTCAGCGTGAAGCGCTACAGTGACAATCCCCTCGGCACCACCCAGCCGCTCGCCTTCTCCGGCGGCTATGAAATCTTCTACCCGCCGTCCCTGCCCGAGCCTGACCGCCTTCGTCCCGAACAGTGGGCTTCGGATGGCTTCACGCCCCTCTTCATCACCTTCGAGCGCGCCACCCGCCTTGCTTGGGCGGAGAGCACGGAGATCGACCGTTTCAAAAAGGCGGCAGAGCGCCCCTTCTACTTCATCTGGTGGCCTGATCCAGGAGCACGCAATCTCAGCCGGAGCACCTCCACCCTGCCATCCCGCGACCCGCGCCATGCCTACAATCACATGGGGGGCAGCACCTCCTTCATGTTCACCGTGCCCATGTTCCCCACTCTCTGAAGTCCCATGCGCATCACCGTCCCCAGCCGATTCAAGTCCCATCGCGGCGCCCTCATGGCAGCCGCCTTGCTGCTCATGATCGTCAGCGGCATGTTCATGACCGCCTGGGTCTCCCTCCTCAGCTCACGCAGCGCCCAGGTCGGCTTCATGGAGACCATTTTAAAGCGCCGTATCTCCGTGGAAAACTCACGTCAGTTCGCCTGGGAGTGTGCCTTGGAAAAAGCCTTCGATCCCGGCAGCAACCTCTCCTCTGGCACCTCCGGCACCCTCGGGGCCAGCTTCGGCGGCCTCAGCAGTCATGATGGCTGGAGCGCGCTGAACATCTACACCTCCACCCGCACACCAGGGGCCATGACCACCGTCTTCCCCTACAACTACACCGGCATGAGGCCCATGAGCAGCTACCTCAGCACTGAGCAGCTCAAGCGCCCATCCTCCCTCACCGCGGTCGATGACTTCAATGCCTACCTCTTCCTGAAGACCTACTCCCCCGTGCTTGCCGGAGACCTGCTCACCTACTTCCGCAAGCCTGAAGGAAGCTCCTACAACAGCCGCCAGATCGAAGTCATGAGCACCGCCGTCAGCAACGCCCTATGGACCGTCGAAGGCCGCACCGTCATCCGCGACAATGCCTCCTTCTTTGCCCGCACCACACCGAGCCCGATGCAGTTGCCCTTCTACACCCGCTCCCTCTACATCCAGTCGCACGACAGCTACAACTCGCGTGCCATCCTCGGCACCACCACGAATGCCGCAGGCACTGCCATCAAGCTCCTCCCCTCCAATCTCCCCGCCGTCCCCAGCACCACCGGTCCTGTCTCCAGTGACACAGACGACCGCTTCGCCGGCTACCTCAACGTCGTCAACAACGCCCTCAACCCCGACAACTCCCTCTGGCATTTCATGCAGCGTGAAAGCCTCGCCGGCCGTGGCTCCTTCGTCGAGATCGACGTCTTCAGCCGCGTCGGCACCTCCGCCTCCGCCTACTGGATGGAGGACCACACCGGCAATCCCGACGACCAGCCTCTCCACCCGCCCTTCGACTACAGCCTCAGCCGCAACTACATCCGCACCCTCTACATCCGGCTCGACCACCCCGACCTCCCCCACCTCCGCATCAGTGGGAACTCCGTGGACCAGATCGTCCTCCTCGGCCAGACCAGCGCCGCCACCC
Organism: Prosthecobacter sp.; assembly: GCA_044373575.1. Taxonomy (GTDB): domain Bacteria; phylum Verrucomicrobiota; class Verrucomicrobiia; order Verrucomicrobiales; family Verrucomicrobiaceae; genus Prosthecobacter. The sequence goes on from JBILPY010000030.1 coordinate 11,200, forward strand.
TTGAGGCCGCCGGGGCCATGCGGCCCATCATGATCGCCATCGACAAAGACGAATCCCGTCCGCTGAACGACATCACCCTCGTCGATGACAACAACCGCCGCATCGTCGTCGGGCTGAAAGTCGCCCGTCCCTCCAATCGCGGCCTCTACATGAACTGGCTCCGCTCCACCGCCAGCATCGCCTCCCACGACTGGCGCATGGTCTTCATCAATGAAGGCCAGCACGTCACCCTCAAGCTCCCCGCCAGCCTCAGTCAAAACGTCCGCTGGATCGGCGGCGTCATGACCAACTGGTCCTTCAAACGCTACTTCGCCGACGGCACCAACCTCTCCCGCCTCCGCTTCGTCTCGGATGCCTCCGTCTCCACCCTCACCCCCGCCGCTCCCAGCCTCGCCTCCCTCCTCCCTCGCGATGCCTGGCTAGAGTCCTACTTCCTCCCCACACCGCCGTGAAGACCAAACCAGACAAGGAGACAAGGAGACAAGGAGACTTGGAGAAAGCAGCCCCACCGCTGCCTTCCCAGCCTCTCTTAGTCTCCAGCGCAGCCGTCTCCCAGTCTCCGGCGCAGCCGTCTCCCAGTCTTCTAACCAAAGGCTACACCCTCATCGAGGTTCTCGCCGCCTCCACCGTCGTCGCCATAGGCATGTCGGCCATGGTCTCCCTCACCGGCACCCTCATGCTCCAGGAGGAGATGACTTGGCGCGTCGCTGTCACGCGTAACTATCAGGAAAACATGGGCCGCCTCTGGCAGCTCGGCATCCGCCCGGAAGACGTCCTTAACCTCATGCCCAGCCAGACGGACAATCCCCAGCTCAACCAGATCATCAACGGCAACCCCAGCATCATCCAGACCGGCACCACAAATCCCTCCAGCCTCGGCGTCATGCAGGCTGCCGCCATCACCGCCGCCGTCAATATCTCCCAGAATCCGCGCACTGAGTCCCAGGGCTCCCCCCTCACCCTCAGCGTCTATCGGCCCAGCCTGCCTGCCGCCCTCCGTCCTGCCGCCCCCTGATCCCTGACCCTCCACCTCCTCCACGGTCATGCTCAAAAGAGTCACCATCACCAACATCAACACCGGGCACAAGGCCATCACCCTCGTCTGCACCGACACCCATGACAAAGCCATCGTCGGCTGCGGCATGTCGTCCAATGAGACCGCCGTCATCGAGGACGTGGGTGGCGTCGATGAAAAGCTCCAGATCCTCACCTCCCCAAAGCCCGGCAACGAAGACTGCGGAGCCTTCTTCTCCGGCCTCGGACGCTGCCTTGAGCGAAACATCAGCATGGTCAAAGGCCTGAAACTTCAGGTCAACCGCGTCAGCTCCCCCCGCTTCAAAGGCATGATCGCCGATGTCGTCTATGCCATCACCCAGGGGGAGAAGTTCAGCGAGGCCATGGCCAAGTTCCCCGACCTCTTCTCCGCAGACATCCTCTCCCTCCTCTTCGCCGGGGAAGAGGCCGGCCAGCTCGCCCGCGTCTGCAAGCGCATCGGCGTCGCCCAGAAAAAGTCCTCCAAGACCCTCAAGAAGCTCAAGGGCGCCATGATCTACCCGGCCATCGTCATGGTCCTCGGCGTCGTCGTCGTCATCGTCATGAGCTTCACCCTCGTGCCCGCCATGGCCAAGCTCTTCGCCAGCTTCGGCACCGATCTGCCCGTCCCCACGAAGATGCTCATCTGGCTGTCGAATCTCTTCCTCCACCAGCCCTACATGGTCGCCATCCCCCTCGCCGGCCTCTACATGCTCTTCTCCAATTTCGGCAAGATCATGGCCCAGCGCTGGACCCAGGATCTCTGCCTGAAGCTCCCCGTCATCGGCAGCCTCGTCCGCAAAGCCGCCGCCGCCACCGGCTTCCGCACCTTGGCCATGCTTACCGAGTCCAATATCCGCCTCACCGGCGCCCTGGAGATCACCGCCTCCGCCTCCTGGCACTACCATTACAAAGAATTCTTCACCCGCCTGCGCGACCACATCACCGTCGGCCGCAACCTCCACGAAGCCTTCCTCCTCGAATCCCACTGGCTCGGCACGGACGGGCGAAACCTCTGCGGCCTCATCGAGCTCGCCTCCGAGACCGGCTCCGGCACCGAGATGCTCACCGAGATCGCCGACGACTACGAAGAGGAGCTCGACAACCTCGCCGCCTCCCTCGACAAACTCATCGAGCCCCTCACCATGCTCGTCCTCGGCGTCATCGTCGGCTTCCTCATCTACGCCATCTACGGCCCCATGTTCTCCCTCGGCGACGTCATCCTCAAGAAGAAGTAGCCCGCCCCCGCCTCTCGACCCTACCCATCACCCCAGACCGACTCCCCGAAGACTCGGCCTGTGCTGGGGAGGTGCATGCGGTGAGCCGCGTTGAGATCGTCGAGCCAATGCCGAAATCTCAACGTCACCGCCAGCCCTGAGGGCTGACCCTTTCATCGCCGGAGGTGAAGCGAGCCTCAGCGAGCTCACCTCCGGTTGGCCATCCACCGCGTCCTTTCTCTGCCGAACTCCGTCGGAGTTCCCCCATCATCGGGTCGGCACGCCTGAAGCTTGGCCGCCCATGGGGGAACCCCATCCAGGATGCGGCGGCCCGTCTGCGCCGGAGGCATCCCGCCCCGAAGCTTCCGGCGAAACCGCTCCCCCTCCTTCCCAATCACCCCGACCATGCGGCTGCGACCCCGGACTGTGCAGGGGCGGCACATCTTCCATGAAACCAAGCCGGGGCGGTGGAGGTGGCGCATGGCGCGTCCACAGCAGGGAAGGGGTCGTGCGGCTCTATATCCAACCTAGTGGAGGAAGACGCGCTTCCGTTCTCCGTAGCTTTACTGCGAAGGATGAAGCGCACGGAGACGGGGAGAGGGGGCATCTCTCGCCCATGCCTTGGAGGCCTTGGGACGTCGTTTTGAGGCGGGGAGGCGGCGTCGGCAGGGCAGGAAAGGGGGGCTCCCAGCGGGGGCGGTGGGGGAAAATGTTCGCAGTTTAAAAAACTCCGTGCTGGACGCTGCGGCCCTTTTGTTTGTAGTAACATCTTTTCCCGGCCACAAAAAATGCGCCTTCTCTCCAAAATCCTCTGGTTACTCGCCTTCCTCGCCGCCACTTTCGTCTGGATGGTGCTCTTTGAGCATGGGTTCAGTCTGGAAGGTTTCACCCAGGGGGTGCGGGAAGAATGGCACACGCTGATCTCCCTGGTGACCGGCTCCTCTCCCAAGTAAGTTTCCTTTTTCTCATCCCCCCATCCGACCATGATCGTTACCGAAGCCGAACTCGACGCCAAGCAGCAGAACCTCTGGAAGAGAGGTCTCATCGCCATCGAACAAAAGAACTGGGAGTATGCTGTAAACATGCTCCTCCCCATCGTGAAGGATGTGCCAGGATTTCTGGACGGACGTAAAATCCTCCGCCGTGCCGAGGGTGAGATCTGCGGCAGTGGCAAGAAATTCAGCCTCGGTGGTGGCATGTTCAGCGGCAGCAAGAAAGATCCCTGGGAAGCCATCGCCGATCTCGAAGAGAAGGTGTTTCAGAAGGATCCCTTCAGTGAGAGCGGCAACAAGCAGCTCTATGAACTGGCCATCAAAGCGCAGTTCCCCGAGCTGGCCTCCTTTGCCCTGGAGACCATCCGCATGGGGCAGCCGAACAACACGAAGCTGATGCATCAGCTCGCGCTGCACTACATCACCTACGAGCAACCGGAGAAAGCCTCCGAAGTCTATTCGGCCATCGTGAAGGTGGACCCGAAGGACATGCATGCCATCAAGGGGGCGAAGGACTCCGCTGCCCGCTCCTCCATCCTGCGTCAGGGCTGGGGTGGTGACTTTAAAAGCTCCGTCAAGAACGCCGACGAGCAGAACGAGATCGAACTCCTCAACCGTCAGGGCCGCACCAAGGAACAGACCGAGGAACTGCTCGTCCGCTTCTCCGCGAAGTACAACGAGGACCAGAGCAACATCAACCACGTCAAGGCCATCGCCCAGCTTTATGAAGAGCTCGACGACCTGCCGAACGCGCTCTCCTTCTTCGAATACGCCCTCACCCTGAATCCTGGCGATGTCTCCCTGCAGCGCCGCACGGAGATCATGCGTGACAAGGCCCAGGACGCGCAGATCGCCGCCATCGAGGCCTGGGTCGCCGCCTATCCCGACGCCCCCGAAGCCGAAGAGCAGCGCCAGAACCTCGTCGCCATCAAGCAACAGCGCGCCGCCGCCCTCATCACCGACGCCAAAGCGCGTGTGGACCGCAACCCGACGGACAAAGGCATCCGCTTCGACCTCGGTCAGGCTTACTTCAATGCCGGCATGTTCACCGAGGCCATCCCCGAGCTACAGCAGGCCAAGGGCAACCCGCACATCCGCATCAAGGCCATGCTTCTGCTGGGCCGCTGCTTCGAGCGCAAGAACATGAACGATCTCTCAAAGAGCGCCTTCATGGAAGCCAACAAGGAGCTGACCATCATGGACAACACCAAGAAGGAAGTGCTCTACGAACTGGCGCAGGTCTGTGAGAAGATGGGCGACAAGGCGAACAGCCTCGAAGCTCTCAAGGAGATCTACAACGCGGACTACGGCTACAAAGACGTGGCCGCCCGCGTGGAGTCCTCCTACTCCTGATGACTGCGGGGAAACTCTGGCGAAAGCCTGCGGTTTCCCAGCCCGGCCAAGACTAGCTGATTCCGGCACAAACCTGCTTCAGCGCTGCACAATCCGCGCGCAGGGATTGTCGCTGCTGAGCGCGACGATGGCACGCTAACCGCTAAGCTAAATTTTATGAGCGCTATTGACTCCCCTTCTTTGTACGAACGTATCGGCGGTGCTGCCGCCGTGGATGAATTGATCGAAGCCTTCTACGTCCGCGTGCTGGGTGACCCGCTGCTGGCCCCGTTCTTCCACGACACACCGCTGGATCGGCTGCGCAAGATGCAGAAGGAATTCTTCGCCATGGCGCTCGGCGGCCCCATCGCCTACTCCGGCAAATCCCTGGCCCATGCGCATCATGGACGCGGCGTGAAGCGCGAGCACTTCGCCCACTTCGTGCAGCATCTGGTGGAGACCCTGAAGGACATCGGCGTCAGCCAGGAAGACGCCGATCACGTCATCGAGCACATCAACACCTTCTCCAACGAGATCACCGGCACGTCCTACTGACGCCCTCCAACTCGGCGTTGTCGTCGGGCAACTTGGCGTTGTGACGTTGCAACTCGGTTTTGTGACGTCACAATTTGGTTTTGCGACGTCGCAACTTGGCGTTGTGACGTTGCAATTTGGTTTTGTGACGTTGCAATTTGGTTTTGTGACGTTGCAATTTGGTTTTGTGACGCTGCAACTTGGCGTTGCGACGCTGCAACTTGGCGTTGCGACGCTGCAACTTGGCGTTGTGACGCTGCAACTCGGCGTTGTCGTCTCGCCATCCTCCGTTGCCAAAGGCTCCTCATCCAATCCGCCTTCACCACTCGACTTGTCCAGAGCTTGACCTCTGGCAGCTTTTTCGCTGAATGGGTGCTCATCAGCGAAAAATGAATTCCTTTCTCACTCCCAAAATGTCACAAGCAGTGCGACCGACGGCACACTAAACAACGTTCGGCAAGAATTCAGAACCAATGAACGACGCACTTACGGCACGCGCATATCAGATTGCCCGTGAGAATTACAAGGCAGCGGAATTGGCAACGTTCAGCGCACTCGACTCGACATTTGCAGGCGAGGATTTTGACACGATCCATCAAGCGTCAAGGCGTGGCATGCATCTTCATATTGCCACGATGGATCTTGCTTCGAAGATTTGGGCGGGGATGATCTCTTATGAGAAAGCCGAGGAGATCATCCGAAAGCAGTTCCCAG
>JBILPY010000335.1:0-5205 GCA_044373575.1 Prosthecobacter sp.
CCCGGGCCACAAAGTAACTACCCACAGCCAACCAAGGGCGAACAAAACAGATGCAGGCAACGGCTCGTATGGCATCTGTCGTGTCATCAACGCTTCCCGCTCGCCGTCGCCTGATCCGGGTCGTTCGCCCAACCCAACTCGGCATGTTGCACCACCTGTCTTTCGCCGTCGCTGATCTTGCACGTTCTGGTGCCTTCTATGACGCCGTACTTGCTCCTCTCGGATGTGTCCGCGTATGGGAAGACGAGATCGCCATCGGATACGGCTTCGCTGGCGGCGGTGATAAGTTTGCTATCAAGCTTCGCTCAGGAGAGATTTCTGTTCCCGGCGAGGGCTTTCACGTCGCATTTGTGGCACCCTCCCGTGAGGCGGTGACAGCCTTCTTTGATGCAGCACTTCGGCATGGCGGAAAGGACAACGGAGGCTCAGGGCTTCATCCCGAATATGGCGATGACTATTACGCTGCTTTTGTTTTTGATCCAGACGGCTATCGCATTGAGGCAGCAATCAACCAAGAGGGTTGAACCCTGATCACCACCGCTACCAAGGGCGAACGGACATGGTTATCATGGCGCGAAGCCGCAATGATAACGGTGGTTGGACGATTCGCGGTGGGGTGGCCCAGGACTTAGCCCTTGGGGAACGGCTTTTCCCCGCTTCTTCGTGGGCGCCGGAGACTGGGAGACGTGCTGCGCACGGAGACGGCTGCGCCGGAGACTGAGAAGAGAGACTTGGAGACGACTTCGTCGGAGACTTTGAGACTGGGAGATGAGGCCAGGAAGAAAGACCGTGAGACGGCTGCGCCGGAGACCGTGAGACGGCTGCGCCGGAGACCTTGAGACTGGGAGACTGGGAGACTGGGAGACGGCCGGGCAGAAGACTTGGAGACTGGGAGACGGCTTCGCCGGAGACGGGGAGACTTGAGATTCGGAGACGGGGAGAGCTACTTCGCGGACTTCATCGCGCGGACGTGGGTGAGGGCGGCGTCCTGCATGAACTTGCTGGCCTCGGGGGTGTTTTTGTGACCGGCGAGGGTGTCGATGTGGATCTTCTTGGGAATGGTCAGGGCATTGAAGGCGGCATAGACACTGGTGGGCGGGCAGGTGGTGTCGATGAAGCCGACGGTGACGGCGGCACCTTTGGCATGGCAGCGCTGGGCGAAGTTGACGTTGTCGAAGTAGCGGGCGGTTTGCAGTTCGGCCTCGTTGGGTTTGCCGCCGGTGATGCTGACGAGCTTGGGCCAGCCGTTGATGCGGTTCACGGAGATGCCGGTGTGATCACAACCCGCAGGGACTCCGGCGCAGATGAAGGTGACGCGCTCATCCAAGGCTCCGGCGGCGAAGGCCTGGAAGCCGCCCTGGCTGCTGCCATAGACGATGACGGTCTTGCCATCCCACTCGGGCTGGGCGGTGAGGAAGTCGATGGCGCGGACGAGGCGGAGGAACATGCCTTTGAAGTAGTTCGTCTCGCGATCGCTGCGGCCGACATAGCGGTAGTCTTTGAGCGCGCCTTCGTTGAGCTGCTTGTAGAAGTCGGCGGGTTTGCCATTGGGGATGCCATGCGCATTGATGTCCATGGCGATCATGCCGCCTTCACGCTCGGCCCAGTAGGTGCCGCCAAGGCTGGAACCGCTGACACCAGCGCCGTGGACGAAAAGGATGGCGGGGCAGGATTTCGGAGCGGCGTTCTTTGGGCGACCATAATAACCGGAGACGGGAGCGCCGAGGCAGTCGATCTGCGCATCGAAGGCATCCACCGTTTTGGCGGATGTGGTGACGGGGCTGAGGGTGAACTTCACAGGCACCTTGGCCAGGGCGGTCTTTTGTTTGGCCCAGAAGCTGTCGAAGTCCTCCGGTATCGGTAGGCTGGGTTTGATCTCCGTCGGATCACAAGCGGCGGCGGCCATGGCGGAGGCGGTTGTGTTTGGGGCGGTGACGCGGACGAGGGTGAAGCCGGGCTTCGTGAGCGCCACACTGAGGGAACCATTGCCCCGAGTGAGTGCCACGGTCTGAGCAGGCTGGGCATTCCAGCCATCTTCGGAAACCACGGCGCTGACGGAGGGCAGGGAGGGATCGCTCGATTCGATGAGGAAGCTGACGGTATCCCCCGCTTCGAAGATGGCGTCGGTGCGGTCGGTGACGACTTTTAAGGTCAGCGCTGGAGCAGCGGGCTGCTGCGCCAAGGCGGCGGAGGAAGCGAGGGCAAGGAGAACGAGGTGACGACGGGAGAGCATTTTTTTACAGGAGGTTTGGAGATGAGGAGGGACGGGGGGGTCGGTTGGAGGGTGTTGAAACAGGAGATTCGAAGCGGATCCAAACCCTTCAAAACTCCCTATCTCCTGTTCAAGGAGCAATTTTTTAACAGGAGGTTTGGAGATGAGGAGTTCGGATTCCAAGACAGGGGCTGCAAGCAGCGAAGCTGATCCAAACCCTTCAAAACTTCCTATCTCCTGTTCAAGGATCTGGAGAGGGGCGGTCAGTCGTAGGCGGGGTGTTTGACGCGGTGGAGTCCTTGGATGAGCTGGGGGACGTTGAAATTGATGAGGAGGCCGCGGGGTAGATCGAGGAGTTTGATGTAACTGATGGTTTGGGCTTTGTGAACGGGCAGAATTTCAGCCACTGATTTGAGTTCGATGAGCAGGCAGTCATCGACGATCACATCGCAGCGAAGAATCTCCTCAAACACGAGGTCTTTGTAGCGGACTTGAACCGTCTTTTGGACTTCCGTGGCGTGACCGCGCAGATGCAGTTCATGGATCAAGCAGCGCTGATAGATGCTCTCCAGCAACCCGGGTCCTTTGTCCCGATGCACCTCAATCGCCGCCCCGATCACATCCTCCGTGATCTGCGCCGCTTGATTGGCGAGCGGGTGGTTCATGGGGTTTTAACAGGAGGTTTTTAACAGGAGATTTGGAGTTTTGGAGGTTTTTTTAACAGGAGGTTTCAGAAGGATTGGAACCGTCTCCAAACCTCCTGATCTCCTGTTCAAAAACCTCAGTGCGCCAGGAACTCATCCAGCGCCGCTTTGGTGATGCGGTATTGGCTGCCGATCTTTTTGCCTTTCAAATCACCGGCGTCGATGCTGGCGATGACATCACCTTCGGTGACACCGAGAGTCTGGGCGACCTGGGCGGGCGTGAGGATGTCGACCACAGGAGCGGCGGCTGGCGCAGCGCCGGGCAGGGGAGGTGGCTGGGTGGCGGCATTCATGTTGAAGGCACCCTGGCCCATCATCTGATTCGCCATGCCAAAGCCCATGGCGATCTCGGCGGCGGAACCGGCTATGCCAGGGCCACCTTTGGCCATGCCTTCGGCCATCTGGAACTTCACATAGTCGTTGAGATTGCCGATGGCGCTCATGCTGCTGCGCTTGTCGATGGCGGCCTCGACCTCTGGCGGCACACTGGCGTTTTCGAGCAGGAAGCTGGTGATCTCGATGCCGTATTTGCTCTGCGTCTGCGGATTGATGATGGGCAGGAGGGCATCGCCAAGCTCGCTGTAGCGGGTGGCGAGGTCGAGCACGGGGACTTTGGCGGAGGCCAGGGCATCCGTGAAGACGCTGACGATGCGGCTGCGCATGGTGTCGGCGAATTCATCGAGACGGAAGTGATGATCGGAGCCGGAGACTTCTTTGAGGAAGAGCTTCGGATCGGAGATGCGGAAGTCGAAGGTGCCGAAGGCGCGGACACGGACGATGCCGAAGTCTGCGTCACGCATCATGATGGGGTTGCTGGTGCCCCACTTGTTGCCGGTGAAGAGGCGGGTGTTGACGTAATAGACGTCAGCCTTGAAGGGGGACTCGAAACCATACTTCCAGCCTTTCAGCGTGGAGAGGATGGGGATGTTGTCGGTGACGAGGTCGTGTTTGCCAGGGGCGAAGGTATCGCCGAACTGGCCGAGATAGACGAACTGCACCACCTGTGACTCGCGCACGATGAGTTGCGCGCCGCGTTTGATTTCCTTGTCCTCATCCGGGAAGCGCCAGACGAGCGTGTCGCGCGAGTCGTCCTGCCATTGAATGATTTCGAGAAACTGTCCTTTGAGGTAATCCATCAGGCCCATGGTCGTATGTGTGTTGAGGTTTGTTTTTTGAAGAGAGGTGTTTTTAGGCTAGGACGAGCAGGGCACGATGAAAAGTTTAAACTTGGATTGTAACCGCCCTTGCCAGCCCATGACCGCCCTCCATGATGCCCCATGGGTAAACTCCAAGATAAAGTCGCCGTCGTGACCGGTGCCGGACGTGGCATCGGCAAAGCCATTGCAGAAAAATTCGCCTCCGAGGGGGCTAAAGTCGCCATTGTCAGCCGCACAGAAGCCAATTCCCAGGCCGCCGCCGATGCCATCAACGCCTTGTACCCAGGTGCCGCCAAGGGCTATGCGGTGGACGTCGGCAACGGCGCTGCTGTGGCCGAGATGGGCAAGCAGGTGCTGGCCGATTTCGATCATGTGGACATTCTGGTGAACAATGCTGGCGTCACCAAGGACGGCCTGCTCCTGCGCATGAGCGAGGAAGACTGGGACTTCGTGGTGGATACCAATTTGAAGGGTGCTTTCCACATGGTGAAGGCCTTCCAGCGCAGCATTCTGAAGCAGAAAGGCGCACGCATCATCAACATCGCCTCCGTCATCGGCCTCATCGGCAATGCGGGGCAGGCGAACTACGCGGCGAGCAAGGCGGGCCTCATTGGCTTCACCAAATCCCTGGCCAAGGAATATGCAGGCCGTGGCGTCACGGCGAACGTCATCGCCCCAGGTTTCATCGCCACGGACATGACGGGTGTGCTGGATGACAAGGTGAAGGCGGCTATTTTGGAAAAGATCCCGCTGGGTGACTTCGGGCAGGCGGAAGACATCGCCGCCACGGCGGCATTCCTCGCCAGTGCTGAGGCTCGTTACATCACGGGTCAGGTGCTCGCCGTCGATGGTGGCATGGTGATGTGATCTCACTGCGTTTCCCTCCTCATTCACACCACTGACCTCATGTTTTTCTTCACTCCCCGTTACCTCAAGCACGCCCAGCTCCTGCACAAAGGCGTCACCCGTTTCATCAACTACAAGCGCGACCTGCTGCCTGCGGCAAAACTTGATGAAATCGAGACGCTCCGCAGAAGTCTCGAAGATGCGATGAAGACGAAGAACAAAGAGCGTCTGAAGATGCTCAATGAGGAGATCAACCGCGTCTGTGAAAAGGCCATGCCCGAAGCTG
>JBILPY010000031.1:0-17012 GCA_044373575.1 Prosthecobacter sp.
ACACCCGTTTCAGAGACGGTCGAGTGCGGGTGCAAATCCTGCCATGGGCACCCTTTCCACCTGCTCCCGTAGCCCAAAGCAGAGGCCGCCGCTTTAAACCCGGCGTCAGTGTGAGTGCGACTCTCACCGGGAGCACTCAGCTTCAATGCCTGTGTAGTCCAACAGCAGAGACAGCCGCCTCAAAACCGGCCCAGCGTGGGTGCGAATCCCACCACAGGCACCCTTTCATGCTCCCGTAGCTCAAAGTATAGAGCGCCGCGCTTCGAACGCGGAGGCTGGAGGCGAAAGTCCTTCCGGGAGTGCCAATCAACGTAGTCTAGGCTTTCTAGCCTGGGCTTCACTTTTCCCAATGGAACGTCAACCGGACAAGCGACCGGGACTCGTTGCTAACGAGATCGTGCCGCCATCACGCGGCATGAGGAGCATGTCCTCGGCGTTCCGCCATTTTCTTCAAATGACCCTGTCGTCTAACTGGCCAAGGCACCCGACTTTCTATCGGGTTATTGCGGGTTCGAATCCCGCCAGGGTTGCCAATTTTCACGCTCATGTAGCCCAACAGCAGAGGCACGACGTCGAGAGCGTCGCCAGTGCAGGTGCGATTCCTGCCATGAGCACCACTTTCGGTCCAAAGCTTAGACAGCGAAGCAGCTGGCTTTTAACCGGCATGGCAGGGTGCATGTCCCTGTGGACCGACCATTTTCCCGCCCGTTGGCGAAACAGTATCACGTCTGGCCTACACCCAGAAATCGAGAGGGTAGATCCTTCGCGGGCGATTTATCTAGCCTTAGAGCCTACAGTTTTGATGCTGGCTCAAACACGATGTCATCAAAGTCACCGTTAAAGATCGAAAATGCCAGTGAGCGTGGATTGTCATTGAAGATATGAAGGCTGACATCCGAAGGCAGATCGCTCCTTCCACCGCCGCCTGAAGCCTCAAGTTTCTTCCACTCGATTTTCACAACATAGAGGTCAGACGACGGCTCTATCGTCCACGAGCCTGAGAATGAAAAATAGCCACCAGTGAACCGGTAAACACTCTAGTCATCGCCATGTATGCAGCAGGCTGGGAGCTGATTTGCTGAGCAGGTGCCATCTTGATTGAGAGTGAATGTTCCTGTCAGCACATCGTAACCAGTGGTACTCAGCCGCTCGGCCCCTCTTGACGATAATTTGTAGGTGCCAACTACTTCAGCAGGCCCCACCGGGCTTCTCGCATAAGGATCGTTGAGCCAAGTTACAAGGGCAATGAGGCCAATAAAACCCAAGTAAAGCCCCCAAAGAATACCCGTGCTTTTCCATCGCCTTGTAAATAGCGAAGCAATCAAGGCTACGACGCAAACAATAGCGCCCACCAAGAAGATCAAGCCGAGCGCCAGACTGAAAATATTCATTACCTGTTATGACATCACCTGGACGAAAACTCAAGATTAGCCGCCAGCCCCTGATCCAACGCTTTCCAATGCAGCGCGGAGAACCGCTAGGGCTCTCATGCCCATTCCCAACCATCCACTTCTCCATCACTCCAACCACTCCCTCCCCCATGACCTCTCAATCACTCACCCGCCTCGGCGTCCCCGAAGGCAAGGCTCTGCGCTCCGGCATGGCTTTCATAGCCTGCTATGTGCGCGAGGGCGGCGATACCTCCAAGCTTGAGGAGGAAATCAGCGCCATTGTGGCTGATCCGTCCGCATTTCTTGGCGATCCTCTGCGCGAGGCTTTTGCCCGCGATCTCTATGCACCAGCTTACAAGCAGCGCGATGCGCTCGCACCCTGGCACCAGTGGGGCTCGGGCCTCGATGCTGGGGCCTTGCAGCAAATGGCGAATGCCTGTGCGCTGCCGGTCGCGGTGGCGGGAGCGCTCATGCCGGACGCGCATCAGGGCTACGGACTGCCCATCGGTGGTGTGCTCGCGACGGAAGATTGCGTGATCCCGTATGCGGTCGGTGTGGACATCGCCTGTCGCATGAGGCTGAGCGTTTATGATCGCAAGGCCAGCATCATCCCAGGTCAGAAAGATCGACTGGCGAACATCCTCGAACACGAAACCAACTTCGGCATGGGCGGCGCTTTTAAAGAGAAGCGTCACCATGATGTGCTGGACGAAGACTGGAATGTCTCACCGATCACGCGACGCTTCAAAGACAAGGCCTGGGCACAGCTCGGCACGAGCGGCTCGGGGAATCACTTCGTCGAGTTCGGTGCCTTTGACGTGAATGCAGAGCAGTCTGCCGCGCTGAAGGAATCCGGCTTTGACATCCCGCCTGGCGAATACCTCGCCCTGCTGAGTCACAGCGGGTCGCGTGGCACAGGAGCGCAGGTTTGCCAGCACTACAGCCGCATCGCCATGGATCGTCGCTACGATCTGCCAAAGGAGATGAAGCATCTCTCGTGGCTGACTTTTGAGGAAGAAGCGGGCCAGGAATACTGGTCCGCGATGAACCTTATGGGTCGTTACGCCGCCGCGAACCATGCTTTGATCCACAAGCACATCGCCAAGAAAGTCGGTGCCCATGTCATCCTCGACATCGAGAATCATCACAACTTCGCCTGGAAAGAGACGCATGTCGTCGATGGCCAGGAGCGCGAGGTCGTGGTGCATCGCAAAGGGGCCACACCGGCGGGTGCCGGAGTGCTGGGAGTCATCCCAGGTTCCATGGCCACGCCCGGATACGTCGTGCGCGGCAAAGGCAAGGCCGAGTCCCTGAACAGCGCCTCCCATGGTGCCGGACGGGTCATGAGCCGAAACCAAGCCTTGCAGAGCTTCACCTGGAGTGCCGTGAAAAAGCAGCTCGCTGCCGCCGGTGTCGAACTGCTAAGCGCTGGTCTCGATGAAGTGCCCGGCGTCTATAAAGACATCCACAGCGTCATGGAGGCCCAGCAGGATCTTGTCGAGGTTCTCGGGCAGTTCCAGCCACGCATCGTCAAGATGTGCCCGGCTGGGGAGAAGGCTGAGGACTGAGAGGTTTGAAGGATGGTGTCCATCCATTCAATGATTGATAATATAGCAACTGAACGAACACCGCTGTTCCGGGCCGCTCGTGATGTGATGAACTTTTTAGACCCATCACAAATCATGAGCGACGTTTTGAGCAAATCGACGGTTCTGGTATTGAACCGCAATTGGCAGGCCATCGGTGTAAAAACTCCGTTGGAGGCTTTCAGCATGATCGCGAGTGGGGCTACGACTGCGCTGGACATCAGTGCGGCCGGGCATATCCGCCCGGTGAAATGGGCGGAGTGGCTGATGCTTCCGGTCCGTGAATGCGACAACAGCATAGGCACTGTCAGAGGCCCCGTCCGTGTGCCAACCGTGCTCGTGCTGTCGCGATTCGACAAGGTGCCCAAGAAGCGCCCGAAATTCGGTGCGCGTGGCATCTGGGAGCGTGATGGCGGCATCTGCCAGTACTCCGGGCGCAAACTGTGTCCGCAGGAGGGCAACATTGACCACATCGTGCCACTTTCGCGCGGTGGGCCGACCTCCTGGGACAACTGCGTGCTCGCAGACAAGCGCATCAACAGCCGCAAGGGCTCCAGGCTACCTGAAGAGGCAGGTTTGAAACTGCTGCGTCATCCCGTGATACCGCGTGAGCTGCCAGTGACCGTGTTGATCCGAAATACTCACGACGTTCGTGACTGGGATTTGTTTCTCTCCAAGGCACAGAGTTGATGTGAAAATGCCATCTGACGAACAGGGTGGCATTCTTTGTGCAGGTCAGCTGGGATCGGAATTGACAAAGCGAACCATGGCGGTGGAGAGTACCGGATGGTTCCTCACGATTTTACCGCTTCACATCGCACTCAGTGGGTGCTTGGAGGTGCCGTGCTGGCACTTCATGTGGTGATCACACTGCTGGTTGACAGGCCTGACCTGATCTGGGATGAGGGCAGATATCTCGACGGGGCGGTGAACCTCACAAAGGGAAGTTTTGTCACGCCGGAGAACCCGGACATCGTCAATGGGCCAGGCTATCCGCTCGTGCTTGCTCCTTTCCTGATACTCAAGGTGCCGGTGCTCGGGTTGCGGCTGCTGAACAGCCTCTTCATGGCCCTGGCGGTGTGGTTTAGCTTCCGCGCTGTGCTGCCTTATGCGGGCCGCGGATGGGCGCTTGCTGTTGCGCTGGTAACGGCGCTGCATCCGAGCCTGTTGCGCGTGGCCCCCTACCTCATGACGGAGTCGCTCGCAGTATGTTGTGTGGCAGGTTTTGCCTGGGCTTTCACATCTGCAATGCGGGCTGAGAAGACATCGTGGCCCTTGGTGCTGGCAGCAGCGCTGGCATTTGGCTGGCTGACGATGACGCGAGTTTTTTTCGGCAATGTGATCATGGCTTCCACGCTGTTTATAGTGCTGCTGCTGCCATTCTGGAGAAGTGCGAGGTCTGTTCTTTGTCGTGCACTTCTAGTGCTGGGGCTGTCGTTTGTCCTTTGTCTGCCCTGGCTGGCTTACACGAAGTCCAAGACCGGAGACACGCTCTGTTGGTCCACAAATGCTGGTGAACTCCTCTACTGGGCTACTAGCACAAATCATGGTGAGAACGGGCATTGGTTCTCGGATGTAGATGCGATCAACAAGCCCGAACTTGTCGCAAACGGGCATCGTGAATTCTATCAAGCGCATTACTACCTGCCGGTGAAGGAGCGCGAGGCCGCATTGAAGAAGCGAGCATTGGAAAACTTGCGCGCGAATCCAGTCGGAGTCTTCAAAAACTGGCTATGCAACTGGGGGCGCCTTGGTCTTGGCTGGCCGAGGTCGTTTCATGCAGAGGAATTGCTGATGCTGGTGCTTGTGGCGGCCAATGTGCCACTGGTTCTGAGCATCTTCCTGGCAATTGCAGTGGGCTGTGTGAAGTGGCGTCTCATTCCTGTGGAGGTACAGTTGCTCGCACTCATGTTTTTTATCTATATGGGGGGGACGAGCCTTCTGCCGGGCCTGCCCCGCTACACATTGGTGGTCTGGCCGTGGATTGGTCTAGTCGTGGCAACAGTGTTGGCTCGGCATTTGCGTGTGCGAGTGGCCGACTAAGTCTCTGGTAGCAGGGTTCAGCGTTGTCCTGTGACAGACTCACTCTAGGGGGGCACCGGGGGAGCATTTAGCGCGACACCCCCTATACGGGGTGCGCGTGATCGAGACTGATTTCTATGCTGAGTCAAATAAAAGGCAATTAATATAATTTCCATTTGCCTAAAGATGCTCAAAAATTACTGTTTCTGTATGCTCAGATTTTGTCCCCCCACCAAACCCTCCAAAGTACTGGTCTGCTTTGGCACTCGGCCGGAACTGATCAAGTTCGCGCCCATGATCAAAGCTCTAGAAGGGCGGGGAATCGATCTGGTAACGGTGAATACAGGGCAGCACACAGACCTGCTCCTGCCGCTCTTTGATCTCTTCGGCATTCGTCCGAAATACAATCTTCAGGCCATGGTGGCTGGCCAGAGTCTGAATGCCTTAGGCAGCCGCCTCTTGGAATCGCTGGACCCGGTCTTTGAAAAGGAAATGCCCGATCTAGTCCTCGTACAGGGTGACACAGCGTCTGCTGTCATGGGTTCGCTAGCCGCCTTCAATCGTCGAATCGCAGTAGGGCATCTGGAGGCCGGTCTGCGCTCGGGGAATCCGCTCAGTCCCTTCCCGGAAGAGATGAACCGTCGGCTTGTCGGCCAACTCGCGAGTCACCAGTTCGCCGCTACTGAGCAAAATCGCCGTACGTTGCTCGATGAAGGTGTCGCGCCAGAGTCGATACACTTAGTTGGCAACACCGTGGTCGATGCTCTTCACCACACACTGAAAAACACACAGCCAAGCTCGATTGTTGCCGAGATGCAGGCCTGGGCTGCGGGGAAAAAGCTCGTTTTGGTCACGACTCACCGGCGCGAGAACTTCGGCGAAACCATGAGCCTACACTTGCGGGCGCTGCGAGAGTTCATCGAAAGTCAGTCTGATCTCGTCATGATCTTTCCCGTGCATCCCAACCCAAATGTTCGAGCTGCTGTGGCCGCAGAATTGGACCAGCATCCCCGTATCCGCCTAATAGATCCCATGGGCTACTCTGATTTTGTCCATCTTCTGTCGCACACTTGGCTCATCGTCTCCGACTCTGGCGGCATCCAGGAGGAGGCCACTGCGCTTGGTAAACCCATGATCGTCCTACGCGAGAACACCGAGCGCCCCGAGGCCGTCGAGTGTGGTGTCGCTCGTCTCGTTGGTGAGTCCCCGGAGCATCTGCGCGAAATGTTGCGCACTGCCATAGTTGACCAGGTCTGGCACGTCAGTGCCAGCCGATCCCGCAATGTTTTTGGCGACGGTCATGCTGCAGAGCGGATATGCGATGTGCTCTTCGGCTCTTCGGCAAAAAGCACAGCTTTACAGCCGCCATCCATCGACGCCTAATTTCCATTCATCACCGCGTTGTCATGAAGCCCGTCTCCAGTATATCACTCGATCTCGATAACCTCTGGAGCTACCTGAAAACCCAGGGTGCTTCTGGTTGGGAAAGCTACCCGAGCTATTTGGAGATCGTCGTGCCGCGTATCCTTGCAGTGCTAAAGCGCTGTGACCAGCGCATCACCTTTTTCATCGTCGGCAAAGACGCTGAGCTTGCCGCCAACAAGCCCGTCTTGAAGCAAATCGCTGATGCCGGACATGAGATCGCGAATCATTCATTGATGCACGAACCCTGGCTGCACCTTTACAGTCGTGAGCAAATTCACTCGGAGATCGGTGATGCGGAGCAGGCCATCCTTGCCGCCACAGGGCAGGCCACACGTGGCTTTCGCGGCCCCGGATTCAGCACTTCGCCTCTTGTGCGAGAGGTGTTGGCGGAACGCGGTTATATCTATGACGCTTCTCTTTTCCCGAGCGCGCTCGGACCCGTTGCACGACTGTTTTTCTTCCTGAACTCGAACTTGTCAGAAGAAGAAAAGGACCGGCGCAAAGGCCTCTATGGCAAATTCAGCGACGCCTTCGGTCCCCTGAATCCCTTCACATGGCAGAGCGGGCTCGTCGAGTTGCCTGTCACCACGATGCCCCTGTTGCGGCTGCCCATTCACACCACTTACCTGATGTTTCTCGCCCAGAGGTCAGGGTTCCTCGCCAGACTTTATTGGGGCCTCGCCGTATGGCTCTGCCGGGCTCGAAAAATCTCCCCATCCCTGCTGCTGCATCCCACAGACTTCCTCGATGTAAAGGACGTGCCACAGCTGCACTTTTTTCCCGGCATGAAGCTGCCTTCTGAGCAAAAAGTCGCCTTGGTGGAACATACGCTCCGCACCCTTCAGGGCCATTGGAAGCCCGGCACGATGATTCATCAAGCCACCAGTTTCAGCCACAGTCAGGACGCCCGAGGAAGTCTTTTTGCACAGCCCGCTTAGATCTCGCCCCACCATTTTAAGCCTCAGAAAAACCGCCATGAAAACACCGACCCAAGTCAATGAAGTCGCCATCGTCTTGCCCGCTTACAACGAGGAGAAGGATCTGCCCAAGCTTCTCGAAAACATCCGCGCCACCATGGTCGGGATGTCCTTCGGATATCACGTCGTCGTCGTCGATGACGGCTCGAAGGATCGAACCGCCGAAATAGCGCGGGAATTTGCCGCCAAGATGCCTGTCAAACTTGTGCAGCATGGTGTGAACAAAGGTCTCGGGGAAGGCCTGCAGACCGGCCTGCGTGAGGGCTGGCTCATTGGTGAGGTCGTCGTCGTCATGGACGCGGACAACTCCCACGATCCCATCTACATCCAGGACATGGTGAATGTTATCCGCGAGGGAGATGCCGATGTCGTCATCGCCTCCAGATTCCAGCGCGGCAGCATCGTTCAGGGCGTGCCCTTCTACCGTCAGGTGCTGAGCTGGGGCTGTTTTGTCATGATGAAGACTCTGATGCCCTACCGGAACGTGCGCGACTATTCCACCGGCTTCCGTGCTTACCGCAGCCTCACCATCGGACGTCTCATCCATGAGTCCGGCAACGGCCCGCTCATCCAAGAGTCCAGCTTTGCCTGCATGTTGGAACTGCTGCTCCGCCTGCGCTGGCTGGGTGCCCGCGCAGCCGAGATTCCCTACACTCTGCGTTACGACCTCAAGGTCGGCGTGAGCAAGTTGCGCATCTGGCGCACCATCCGCCGCTATTTCAGTGTCATCGGTGGCTACTGGGCCAAGGAAAACCTTCCGCAATCTGCTGAACCATCTCTCCAGGAACTGCGCTCCCGGCTGCGCGTTCAGGCCTGAGTCAAAGTTGGCATAGCATATAGTCCATTACCCGCCACTCCTGATGCCCTCCCAGCCACAGACAGTCGCCGTCCTCGGTGGAGGCATCTCCGGCCTCACATGCGCTCTGCGGCTCGCGCAGGCGGGGAGACGAGTGACCTTGATCGAGGCCTCCGAACAGCTCGGCGGACTCGGCACTTTCTTCGAGCACGATGGGCGTACATTCGAGAAGTTCTACCATTGCATGCTACCCAGTGACGGGCCGCTGCTGGGCATTCTTGAAAGCCTGGGACTGCGAGGGGAGGTGTATTGGAAGCCCACCACGTTTGCCTATGCACATCAGGGGCGCTTCTTCCCGCTGAACACGGCCTTTGATCTTCTGAAATTCTCCCCGCTTCCCTTCATCGATCGAATCCGGGTCGGCCTCACCGGCCTTTATGGGCGCCTAGTTTCGGATCGTGGGCTCGATGACATCACCACCGTGAAGTGGATCACCCGACTCAGTGGCAGCCGCGCCTTTGGCAAGTTCTGGCAGCCCATGCTCGAAGCCAAATTTGGTGACCGCTACCACGACGTGCCCGCCCTTTGGTTCTGGACCCGCTTCAATCGCGAAAAGGGCGAGTCAAAGGGTGAGTGCAAAGGCTACATTCGCGGTGGCTACAAGCGCATTACAGACACCTGCGCTCGTGTCCTGAACGAACTCGGTGCGGACATCAGGCTGCAAACAAGCGTCCAGCACCTTGATCTCGATCCTGAGGGGAGAGTCACTATCACCACATCCACGGGCAGCGAAAAATTTGATCAAGTCGTCATCACCCTGCCCACACCATCATTAGAAAAGCTGATCAGTCCATCCTTGCGCATGCAACTGCCAGCACTCGACCGTTCCACCGATTATCAGGGCGTCATCAATTGCCTGCTCTTCCTGAAAAAGCCGCTCACACCACATTACTGGGTCGCCACCCCCGAGAGTGAGCACCCCTTTGATGGCGTCGTCGAAACTTCGACACTCACCGATCCCGCTGACCGGGGGGATAGACATGTGGTTTACCTCACTAAGTACCTGCACCGTGATGATCCTCGGTTTAGTCAGGATCAGTTCTCTCTTCGCGCCACCTGGATACCCGCGCTGAAAAAATTATTCCCGCAGCTCCAGGAGGACGATATTCAGTCCACACACATCTTCCACGCCCCGTTTGTCGAGCCCATCTACAAGCTCGGCCAGATGCAATTGCGCCCGCCAGAGGTCTTGGTGGATGGCTCCGTTTATCTCGCCAACACCGCCCAGGTCTATCCAGTCGTCACTTCCTGGAATGGCAGTGTCATCCAGGCCGAAAAAACCCTCGCCGCCATGGGCCTTGCCAAAACTCAGGCAGGTTCGATTCCGGGCAAGGCCGACTCGGTGAAAATTACAGCCTCATCTTTGGCCAGGCCCCAGGCGGCCTGAACAAGCTGGAATAAGGGCAAAAGGCTTCAGGAGACTGCCTCCTATCCTCGGTAATCATCGAGAGTTCCCTTTGGCTGACAAACTTGCCACTTGGCAAACCAACATCGCCGCCTAGCCTCGGCGTCCCAGAACGAACACCGCTGCCCGCCCCCCATCGTGCCGTGATGCTCGAGATACCTTCCCTCAGCTAAAAATTATGAGTGACGTTCTGAATAAATCGACTGTTTTGGTGCTTAACCGAAACTGGCAAGCCATCGCCGTAAAGTCCCCTGCCGAAGCCTTCAGCATGATGGCCACCGGCAATGCCACAGCTCTCAAAATATCCGGCGACGACGACATGACGCCGGTGACTTTCGAAGACTGGATGCAACTGCCCGTGAACGATGGCGACAACAGCATCGGCACCGTCAAAGGCCCAGTGCGCGTGCCCACCGTGCTCGTGCTCGCACGCTTTGACCGCGTGCCAAAGCGTCGGCCCAAGTTCTGCGCCAAGGCCATCTGGGAACGCGATGGCGGCGTGTGTCAGTACACTGGTCGAAAACTCAAGCCGAACGAGGGGAACATCGACCACATCGTGCCCGTCTCGCGAGGTGGCAAAAGCACCTGGGACAACTGCGTGCTCGCCGACAAAAAGGTGAACAGCAAGAAGGGCAGCAAGCTCCCCGACGAAGCCGGGCTCAAGCTCCTGCGCCGCCCCACCGCGCCGCGTGAGATCCCTGTCTCCCAGCTCATTCGCAACACCTATCAAGTGCGCGATTGGGAGGTCTTCCTCGGCCACAAAGGCGCCTTCGACCTCACCGCCTGATCCATGACCGACCGCGAGCCCTGCTTGCGGTCGGTTTATTTTTTGACTTCAAACCGCTCATCGCCCCACGCGAAGGGCGGACGTTTGCCCATGAGCAGCTCGTAGATGTCGCGGTTCGTCTTCATCATCTCCGCCAGCATGTCTTTCCAAGGCCGACCCGCGATGTTGAGGAGACCGGTGTTGTAGCTTTCGCCGTTGTACTGGCTGAAGCAGCGCCCCGTCGTCGCCTGATCGACGAGCGTGAACCACTCGATGCCAATGACAAAGTCCAGCGCGGCACTTTGCTCGACATAATTGCGATATGCGAGGCCGCGCTCCTGCTGCGAGCTCACCTCGCGTCCGCCGATGAGGCCGCTGTCCTTTGGCGAGGCCCGGAAGAACTCGCTAAGCATCATCGGCTTGCCACCGATCCACTCGTGGAAGCGTTTCAGCGCCGCTGTATCAACACCGGAGGTGTAGTGGTTGTAGCTCACGACATCGACATGACTGCCCATGATGCGGCAGAGCTGCTCATCCTCGATGGTGATCGGCTGCAGGTGGCTGCCGATGAGCAGATGGTTCGCGTCATGCTGGCGAAACACCTTCTCAATCTGCGTGAAGTAGGTTTCGAGGAACACGCCGACAAAGGCCTTCACGTCTGCCTTCGCGGTGTCCGTCGTCACCGCGAGCCCGGAGCCGATGAGTTCATCAAACGAAGCCGCCTTCGCCTGCCGCGCTGGCGAAAAGAATCAAAAAACGGGTTTTATGCGATGGATGCCTCTTCGCATTTCCCGATACGGGTGCACGCGGCAAGTCAGTGACAAAGGTACTTCTATATCTGCGCTTTTAGCACAGCCATTATTTGTGTCGAAAAAGGGAAAGCACCATTCCCAGCCTGACAAGCTGACCACGAGTCTTGTCATAGCGAAGTCAGACAAGACATTGCACTTCTTGAGCGTAGATGCAGCGTCTTGTTTCACCGCTACCACCAATCATCATGACCAGCCGCCGCCACTTCCTCCACGCCGCCGCATGCACGGCGCTCTACGGGTTTGCCACCACCAGTCAGGCGCAAACGGCGGCCAAACCTCGCCAGCTCAAGAAAGCCATCATGCTCGGCACCTTGGGCATCAAAGGCACTCTGTTGGAGCGTCTCCAGGCAGCGAAGGACGCAGGCTATGAAGGCGTGGAAACCCACGGCGGAATGAATCAGCAGGAGGTGCTGGATGCGCTCGGCAAAACGGGGCTGCAGGTCGCCAGCGTGTGCTGTCACACGCATTGGAAGCAGACTCTGACGCATCCTGATGAAAAGATGCGCGAAGAAGGTCTTCAGGGTGTGTTGCAAACCCTTCGCGACGCCAAAGCCTATGGGACCAACTCCATCCTCGTCGTGCCCGGCGTGTGCAATGAAGAGGTGCCTTACGAGGTGGCTTGGGAGCGCTCCATCACACAGATCAAGAAGGCCGCACCACTTGCCAAGGAACTGGGCGTGGCCATCTCCATCGAAAACGTTTGGAACAACTTCATCCTCTCTCCGCTGGAGGCTGTTCGTTTCCTTGATGAAGTCGGCGAGCCATCCAACGTGGTCGGCTGGCACTTCGACATCGGCAATGTGGGTCGCTACGGCTGGGCGGAGCAATGGGTGAAGGTGTTGGGTAGGCGCATCAACCGCATCCATGTGAAGGAATATGACACGAAGAAGATGAAGAATGAAGGCACCTACAAGGGCTTCGACGTGGACCTTACCGAAGGCACCAACAACTGGCCTGCCATTATGAAAGCTCTCGATGAAGTCGGCTACACCGGCTGGGCCATCAGTGAGCAGAGCGGTGGCATCAACCCGAACGGCCTTATGAAGCTCACGGCGGCGATGAACAAAATCTTCGCGATGTGAAGACTCGCAGGGACTTTCTTCTTAACAGCGCGCTGCAGGCAGCCGCACCGCTCTTTGCCACACGGTCTTTGTTGGCCGCTGAAGGCATCCCGCAGTCCGTGCTGGAGTTATGGGCGGATTTTGATCCGCGCAAAGATCCGCTGGAGGTCGAGGTGATTCGCCAGTGGAAGGATGACGGCGCGGTGTTTCGCCACGTGCGGTATTTCATCGGCACGTTCAAAGGCAAGCCGGCGCGGATGGCCGCGGTGTATGGCTTTCCGGAGGATGCGAAGGAGAAACTCCCGGCGGTGATGCACATCCATGGCGGCGGGCAGCGCGGCTCGGTGAGCGAGGTGAAACTGCTCGTGGCGCGAGGTTACGCGGCGCTGTCGGTGAACTGGGGCGGCAGCGGCACGGGCAAGACACCGTTCAATACCTGTGAGAAATCCGAACCCGGCGATCCGAACACCGATTGGGGCGCGGTCGATCCATCGCAGCTCAATGCAGAGCGCTACAGCTCCATCTTGCCGGGACCAAAGCAACTCTTCGAGGACCGCGAGCATCCGAAGAACAACAACTGGTATCTCCTCACGCTCGGCTGCCGTCGCGGGCTCACGTTTCTCGAACAGCAGCCGCAGGTCGATCCGCAGCGCCTCGGCGTGCATGGCTACTCGATGGGCGGCAATCTCACGATGTATGTCGCCGGCACTGACCGTCGCGTTAAGGCCGCCGTTCCCGCCGTCGGCGGTGCGGGATGGCGGTGGCAGGACCATGAATTCATGGGTGGCCGTGCGCGGGAAGACCACGTCCAAGGTGATATCGAGCTCTTCAAGCGCACGCTCAGCTTTGAAAGCTACGCGCCGCACATCCAGTGCCCGCTGTTGCATCGCAGCGCCACGAATGACTTCCACGGCTGGATGGACGACGTGTATCGCACGAACGCTCTCATTCCAAACCATCCCACGCGCTACAGTTGGGTGCCGCACATGAACCACCGCCTCACGCCCGAGGTCGCCATCACGATGCCGCTATGGTTTGATCAGCATCTCAAAGGCGGCCCCGCCTTGCCCGACACGCCGCAGAGCGAGCTTCGCCTCAAATCCAACGACCACGTGCCCATGCTGCGCGTGCGACCGGATGCGAAATCGCTGCCTGTGACCCGCGTCGAGATCTACTACAGCACCGACCCCGATCCCCGTGCCCGCTTCTGGCGCAGCGCCGAGGTGCATCACGAATCCGAAGGCTACATCGCCCAACTGCCGATCCACACGCACGACCTGCCGCTCTTTGCCTTCGCAAACGTTTACCACACGCTGCCCAAGCCCGAATCGCTCGCGCAGATACCCGGCAATGCCAAACCGGTCACCGAACTCTGCCTCAGCAGCCTTTTCCACTCGCACAGCGCCGACGATGTCAAGCAAGCGAACCCCAAGCTCACCGCTAAACCGTCCACGCTCATCGACGACTTCACTCACGGCACCCGTGACTGGTATGTGCTCAACGCCGGCAACGCCACGCATCAGCAACTCTGGACGCGCAAAGTCACCGATCCCCTTTGGCGCGGTCCTGAAGGCTCCAAGCTGCAAATCACGCTCAAGCTTCCGCAAACCAACCGCCTCAACATCGTCCTCCAGCAAAACGAATGGCGCAGCTACCGCGGCCCACGCCGCACCTTCGTCTGCCAGCGGGAGATCCAAGGCTCCGATGCTCCACAAACTCTCACGCTTGCCCTGAGCGACTTTGCCTCCGCCGAAGGACCACCCCAAAGTTGGTCCGAACTCGATCAACTCGGCCTCTGCGCCCACTACGTCACCCAAGGTACCAACGCCAGCCAGGCTTCGCTCTGGAAAGGCCCCGCGCCGGAGTTTGTGAGGGTGGCGTGGGAGTAGCGGCGAGCACCGAACAGCTCACGGCAGCCGTCCCTCATCCACGTCGATGTAATGGGCGATGGTCTGGATGTCATCGCGATCCGCGAGACCGCCGTCGGCTTTGCGCTTGGCTAAGATGGCGGTGATGTGGTCGTTCAGACCGAGCGTTTTAACGTAATGGTTCCAGATGAGCTTCTCGTTGTCATTCAGCACCCGGCTCTGCTGCTGGCACCAGGCGAGGATTTCTTCATCGCTGCCGCCTTGGAGCACGCGGGCTTTCAGATCGTCGTAATAGATGTGCAAAAAGTCCACCAGCGCCCCGTCGCTGCCTTTGCCGAGATTCGCGTGCAGATCCTCCCAGAGCTGACCCGCAGCATGCAGGCGGATCTTCGCGATCATGCGTGGAAAGTACTTCAGGCCGGCGGTTTCTTCGAGGGGACTGCACGGCAGCGTGGCGGGATCAGGTTTGGCGGACATGCGGCATGTCAACCGCCGGGCCGTTGCCTTGTCAATCTTGCGCTAGCCGCGAAACGATCACTTCCTTCGTCTTTCGGTCGATGGAGTAGAGGAGCGATGGAGCCCTGCGATCCCACGCGAAGGCTTGGCCATGTGCCGTGATCGGAATGGCCGTTTTCCAGGTCCAAGAATCGCCTTCGACGGGCAGATCGAGCACATACAGCTCCTGCGCATCGTGTCCGGTGATGAAAAGATGCCGGTCGGGGCCGAAACTGCCGCCGGAGCTGCTGTTTTTGCCAAACTTCGCCACCATTTCGGCAGGGAAGCGGATTTCGGCCGTGGGTTTCCAGTTCAAATCAAACCGCACAACGCGTGTGCGGGCTGGGTCGCCGGTTTTGGCGTATTGGGCAAAGCAGGCATACCACCAGCCATCTCGACGATCCACCCAGGTGAGTGAACCTCCCACACTGGTGAGATCGATGCTTTCGAGGTGCTGCATCGTCTTCGGATTGAATACCTCCACGGAGCTCTTTATCGGCATTTCGGGGTAGTTTGAATGCGCACACCATAATTTGCCATCCAGCACGGTTCCGGCGTTCAGATGCTTGATGCGGCCCTGCGTCTCCTTCCAGCCACTGATGCGTTCACCGCTGTCTTTTCGGTATTTGCCGATGGCGGCGTTCGTGATCGCATAAAAGTGCTCCGCATCGACGGCGACACCTTGATGCGCTTCGTCGGCTTTGAAGCGTTTCAGCTCTTCATGCCGCCATACGCCTTTTTGACCGGCGAGCATCTTGTCGATGCGTGCCTGCTCTTTGCGCAAAGCACCATCGGGAATCGACATGGGCGTCAAATTCTCGCTCACGAGCTTCTCCGAGGCCGGAATGGCCCGCCAGCGCAGGTTTTTGAACCACACATCGGCTCCATGGTCTTGCAGCGAGAGATTCGCGCCGCGTTTCGTCAGATCACCGCCAGGGATGCGCAGCACCTCGAGCTCGTGAAACCAGCGAGGATCGCTGGAATCGAAGTCGATGACCTTCTCGCCGTTCAGCCAGTGCTGGATCACCGTTCCCTGACACACGATGCGGCCTTCGTTCCATTCGCCATGCGGCTTCACGACATCCTTCGTCGGTGCCATGCCAAAAAACAGCGACGCGGCGGCCTGACGCGGATTTTCGCCGTAGGGACTGTTGGCGTTGTCGAGCAATTGATACTCATACTGCCCTGGACGGTAGTAGATGCCGCTGTTACAACCCTGCGCGACTTTCCACTCAAAGCGCAGCTCAAAATCATCCGGCACCTTCGCCTTCTCATACACCAGCGAGCCGCCTTTCTTCACACGGGCGATCTCACCGTTCACGACGGCCCAGTTAGCGTCGTGTTTCCAACCATCGAGCGTTTGGCCATCGAAGATGGCTTCAAAGCCGGGTTCGATGGCTTGGAGCGGTGAGGAGCAAAACAAAAGGGCGCTGATGAAGAACAGGCGAATGGGCATTCGATCATCACGAAGGCTCGCGAGGGCATCTTCCGAGTTCCTGCGGCAAAAATGGCGCAGCGAATCGCCAGGATCAGTCAGGCGGTGGTGGTTTGGCGTGGGGCGGATTGGAAAACACCTGCCCGGTGCTCTGAATCTCCATGCTGGGTGGCGTATTGTTGGGCACCATGTCAGCCCCGATCCGACTCCTCAGCCTCCTGACTGCCAGCTCCGCGTTTGCAGCCGTGGATTACTCCCGCGACATCCAGCCGGTGCTGGCGGAGCATTGCTTTCATTGCCACGGGAAAGACGACTCATCACGTAAAGGCAAGCTGCGGCTCGATGAACGCGAGGCAGCTCTGAAAGGCGGCAAAAACGACGGTCCTGCCATCGTGCCAGGCCAGCCGGACAAAAGCCCGCTGCTCGCCCGCGTCCTGACGCATGACGAGGACGATCTGATGCCGCCTGCGGAGGAAAAGAAGCCGCTCAAGCCTGCTGACATCGAGAAGCTCAAGCAGTGGGTTCAGGAAGGCGCGGTGTATGCGGGGCATTGGGCGTTTGAGGAGCCGAGGAAGGTAAATCCGAAGGCCGAAGCCCGAAATCCGAAGGCCCCGCTGGACGAATTCATCCTTGAGCGACTCGCAAAGGAAAACCTCAAGCCTTCGCCACCGGCTGCGCCCGAGACGTTGTGCCGGCGTTTGCACCTGGATCTGATCGGCCTGCCACCGGCTCCGGCGGAGGTGGATGCGTTCGTGGGATTGGCGAAGTCGAAGGGCCTGAATGCGGCGGTGGCAGAGAAGGTGGATGCTTTGATGAAGGACCGGCGCTTTGGCGAAAAGTGGGCGCGGCAGTGGCTGGATGTGGCACGCTACGCGGACAGCAATGGCTTTGAAAAGGATCTGCCACGCGAGCA
>JBILPY010000336.1:0-5198 GCA_044373575.1 Prosthecobacter sp.
CGAGGTGGGGAATCCTGAGGATGCCTTCCCGAAAGCCTGGCATCTGCTGAAGTCCGGCGGCAGCGAAGATCCGCTGAAGCAGGCCGAGATCTCGCTGGCACAGGCGGTGATTGATCAAAAGAAGGCTGTGCAGCAGCGGCTCCAGACGGTGGGTGATAGTCCGCAGGTAGAGGCCATGGATCTGGAGATCACCCGTCAGGACGAAGCTGTGAAGTCTGCGCAAAAGAAGCTCGATGAACTCAAACTCAGCCTCAGTGTCGCCGCCAAGGCACTGGAGCATGGCGTGGAGGATCTGGGGACAAATTTCCGGCTCCGGCTCGGTGGGCAGACCTTTGTCACGGTACCGCCGAAGAACCGAGTGGAGCGACTTCCAGGCAGCAAGCCACTGCATCTCATCACCTTCAGTCTGCGTGAGATCAATGAAGACAAAGAGGCGTGGCTTAACCTGCTCAAGGCGAGTCCTTTGGCCAGTGTCTCCTGTGAAGCAGCGCTGGCCTACCAGCACCCGGAAGGGCGTGAAAGCATCCTCGCCGCGACTCCGGCGGCGCGCATGCGCATCCCTCTCTTCACCTGGGCCTTCTGGGTGAACTTCATCATCATCGGTGGATTCTTCGCCCTCTTCATCAAGCACATGCGCCAGTCCGAGATGCTGCGTGATTCAGGCATCGTGCTGATCAACCGCATCCTCAAGAGTAAGGACTACTGGCACCAGTATGCGCACCCGCTCAGCATGGGACGGCTGCAGATGTCCATCTGGTTCTTCATCATCATCGCCTCCTTTGTCTTCCTCTGGTGTGCCACGGGCAGCATCGCCGGGGTGAGTAGCACGGCCTTTATCCTCATGGGCATCAGCGGTGGCACCACCGCCATTTCCTGCTTCATCTCCAGCAAGCAGGAATGGGATGCCAAAGTGCGCAGCGCCGCTTCGCCCAATCGTTCACAACTGGCGAACTGGGTGATCGATCTGCTCAGTGATGAGCATGGCCCCACGATCCATCGTTTCCAAATGCTGGCCTGGACGCTCGTGCTCGGAGTGGTCTTCGTTCACGATGTCATCACCGACTATGCCATGCCCGTCTTCAGCAACGAGGTGCTGGGTCTCATGGGCATCAGCTCCGGCGTCTATGTAGGCTTCAAGATGAAGGAAGGTGCCCCTGCTCCCGAGACCAAAACCGGCGATGACGCATGAGTGATCCCCGCCTGCCAGGATCGCCCTTCCGCCATTGCTCGGACTGTGGCAGCACTCGCTTCACGGCACGCAGCGAACGCGAGTTTGTCTGTTCGGACTGCGGCTATCGTCACTTCATCACCGCCATCCCTGCCGGCTGTGTTTTGCTGCTGGATGCCGAAGACCGGCTGCTTGTCACTCGACGCGGGCATGAGCCGGGTTTGGGCAGGCTCGGCCTTCCAGGTGGTGTGATCGATGGCCACGAAACCGGCGAAGAAGCCGCTGCTCGTGAAGTCCTGGAAGAAGTGGGTTTGCATATCCCGCCAGCGGCTTTCCGCTACTTCACTTCCCTACCAAACCATTATCTCTTCCAAGGATTCATCTGGCCCACCATCGACCTCTTTTACATCGCCCGACTCAAATCCTTCGATGGCGTGAAGATCGATCCCGCAGAGGTGGCAGAATGGATGGCGCTGCCGCTGCATGAAGCGCCTCTGGATGATTTCGCCTTCAGCTCGAATGCCGACGCCATTCGGCTGCTCATGCCAGCACATCCGTCATCACCTTCGTCGGCTCCACCCCCGTGAGGCGGAAGTCCAGCCCCTGGGCGCGGAAGGTAAAGCGCTCGTGGTCGATGCCGAGCTGATGCATCACCGTGGCATGCAGATCACGCACATGGACGGGATTCTCCGCCACGTTGTAGCTGAAATCATCCGTCGAGCCGTAAGTCGTGCCCGCCTTCACGCCACCGCCCGCCATCCACATGGTGAAGCAACGAGGGTGATGATCGCGCCCGGCTTCAGGGCTGTCCCACTTTCCCTGCCCGGCCACACCACGTCCAAATTCACCACCCCAGATGACGAGCGTCTCATCCAACATGCCACGCTGTTTCAGGTCTTTGATCAAAGCAGCACTCGGCTGATCCGTGTCGCGACAGCGTGCCGTACACCAACTCGGCAGACGGCTGTGATGATCCCAGTCAGGATGGAAGAGCTGGATGAAACGCACACCACGTTCGGCGAGTCGGCGTGCGAGAATGCAGTTCGCCGCATAGCTGCCCGCGCGGCGTGAATCTGGGCCATACATCTCGAAGACATGATCCGGCTCGTCACTGAGATCGGTCAACTCCGGAACGCTGGCCTGCATGCGGTAGGCCATCTCATACTGGCGGATGCGCGTGGTGATCTCGGGATCATGCGTCTGCTCAAAGCGCATCTGATTCAGCTCCGCCAGCCCGTCCAACATGCCACGACGCAGATGACGCGGCAAACCTTCAGGATCGTTGAGATAGAGCACTGGCTCCTTGGAATTGCGCAGCTTCACTCCCTGGTAGCGCGATGGCAGGAAGCCGCTGCCCCAGTAATGATCGTAGAGCGGCTGATCGCTCGGGCGCATCATCTTTGAGATGAGCACGAGGTAGTCCGGTAGGTTTTGATTCGTGCTGCCGAGGCCATAACTCATCCACGCCCCCATGCTGGGCCGTCCTGGAAGCTGATGTCCGGTCAGGAACTTCGTCATCGCCGGCGCGTGATTGATCTGATCCGTGGTCATCGACTTGATGAAGCACAGATCATCCGCCACGCCTTGCAGATGCGGCAGCCACTCGCTGATGGTTGCGCCACTCTGACCACATCGGGAAAACTTCGTGATGCCCGGCAGGATGAGCTGCTTCTGGTTCGCCGTCATCGTCGTGAGCCGCTGGCCCTGGCGCACCGACTCCGGCAGCTCTTTCCCCGCCCATTGCATGAGCCCCGGCTTGTGATCGTAAAGCTCCAACTGCGAGGGACCGCCCGACTGCGTGAGGAAGATCACCCGCTTCGCCTTCGCCGCAAAGTGTGGCAGATGCGGCAGGCCAGTTAGAGTCGTCTCCGCGCCCTGCGCCATCATGGAATGCAGCGCCATCGCCCCGACCGAGACGCCGGTGCATTGGCCGAGGAAATAACGGCGGGTCGTGTGGAGAGGTTCAGCGCTCATGCTTCGCGGTGCAACTTGTAGGGATAGATGTTTCCGCTATTCCACTGGCACACATACAAGTCGCCCTGCATGTCCACGCAGACATCGTGGCAGTTGTTAAAGACGGGTTTATCCTGAAGCATGACTTTTAAACGCCCGTCCTCGTAGGCTGGTGGCAGCCCACCCGGATTGGACATGACCTTGCCGGTTTCATCCAAAATCGTCACAAAGCCCCTTCCCTGCCACATGCGGAAGTCATCCGGCTTCGCGCCGAAGCAGACGCCGGAATAAAGATGCTTCCCGTGAATGACTGGCCGGCTGACATACGCGCCGGGAAGATAGACGCCGCGCACATGCTCGCCTTCGAGGGTGAACCAGTTGAACTCATTGCGGATGCGCTCCGTGCAGACCAGCAACGGCTTGTCTCCGCGAGTGTCTAGCGCAATGCCGTGCGCCTGCATGAACTTGCCCGGATTCACCGGCTGCGTGCTCTTACCGCCGAACTTTGAGATGAATTTGCCATCCTTGTCGAAGCGCAGCACATACTGCGAGCCATAACCATCCGCGACATAGATGTCGCCATTTGGTCCGATGGCTGTCTCCGTCGGCCTGTAGTCCTCGGTCGGCTTGTAAGCGTCGCACTTCGCCGGATGTGGCAGTTCCAGCACGAGCTGTCCATCAAGCGTCGCTTTCATCACTCGTCCTGAACTCGGATCAGTGATGTAAAGAAACTCCTTCCCTTCTGCTTCGCGATGCAGTGTCAACCCGTGCGCCCCGCCCAGACCGAGCGTCCACATGCGGAGCAGCGCGCCTTTCACATCATAGATGAGTATGTTGTTCTGCTTGTGATTCGTCAGAAGGAACAAACGTCCGTCACCCGATTGCACCATCTCGTGACAATCCTTCACCGGCGTCTTTGCCGGATCTGCCCGACTCCACAGCTTGTCCAAGCGGTAGCGGAACTCACCATGTCCAACGATCTCCCCATGGAACTCCGGTGCTGTTTTGCTCTGTGCCCGAAGGTAAGGTATCGAGAGTGCTGAGGCCGCGCTCACGACGAAGCGGCGACGGCTCAATGAGAATGAAGTGGCTGTCATGGCTGTTTATTCCGTTAGGCTAGGATGTCCTTGATCACCTTCGCACCCTCCACCCCGCTCAAGCGCGCGTCGAGACCCTGGAACTTGAAGCTGAAGGCGTCGTGTTTGATACCGAGTTGGTGGAGCATGGTCGCGTGGATGTCGTGGACGGTGGTGACCTTTTCCACGGCGGCATAGCCGAGGTCATCCGTCGCGCCATGCACGATGCCGCCTTGGATGCCTGCGCCTGCCATCCAGACTGACATGGCCTTGTTGTGATGATCGCGTCCGCTGCCGCCCTGGGACATTGGCGTGCGGCCAAATTCGCCGGCCCAAACAATGAGCGTTTCTTCCAACATGCCGCGCTGTTTCAAATCGACGATCAGTGCTTTACAGGCGCGGTCGATCTCTTTGGCTTTCAGCGCCACGCCTTCCTTCACGCCACCGTGATGATCCCAGTCCTTGTGATAGAGCTGAATGAAGCGCGTGCCGCGTTCGGCGAGACGACGCGCGAGCAGGCAGTTCGAGGCAAAGGAGCCATCGCCCGGCTGGCAGCCATAGAGTTCGAGTGTCTTCGCTCCTTCGGCGCTGACATCCATCAAGTCAGGCACACTGGCCTGCATCTGAAAGGCCATCTCATATTGCGCGATGCGAGTGGCTATCTCAGGATCATCGACGAGGGCATCGTGCTGTTTGTTGATCGCATTGATAGCTGCCACATCGGCTCCTTGTCGATCTCGTGTGACGCCGTTCGGATTCGTGAGATAAAGCACGGGATCGCCTTTAGCGCGAAGCTGCACGCCTTGATACTTCGATGGCAAAAAGCCGCTGCTCCACTGCCGCGCGGCGATGGGCTGGTTCTGTCCACCCTGACCCAGCGAGGTCAAAACGACGAAGCCGGGCAGGTCTCCGGCTTCGGTTCCAAGACCATACGTGATCCACGAGCCCATGCTCGGGCGTCCGGCGATCTGCGAGCCGGTGTTCATGAACATGTGTGCCGG
>JBILPY010000649.1:0-3032 GCA_044373575.1 Prosthecobacter sp.
GGAGGTTGATGCCTTCCCGTGCCGCGTCGGTGGCCAGCAGGATGCGAATGGGATGCCTATCCGGCGGGGCATTGAAGGCGGCTTTGATGGCCTCACGGGCGTCAGATCCGGTGGAACCACGGAAGATCTGGATGCGCTGATCTGAGAGGTCGGTTCCGCCGATGGCGGCCAGGAGCATGTTCCGCAGGTAGGTGAGGCTGGCCTCCCACTCGGTGAAAATGATGACACGGATGTCTTTCCACGCCGCGCCTACTTGAACGGGCTGACCTTTGTTAGCAATACCGGCGCACTGATTCTGGGCGATCCAATCGAGGACCTTGAGCACCTTCGCATCTGGCTGATAACGGGCTTCATTGGCCAGCGCGACCATGTCGCGAAGGAGGCCCGTCGCTTCCCTATCGAGCGCAACGATGGGGTCGGCTTTTTTCAACTCAGAAGAGAGCAGATTCTCCTGTTCCTCTTCATCCAGCAAGGCCTCCTCAGAATCGGGGTCGATGCCTTTGGCAAGGAAAGCGATACTGGCTTTTGGCGAGAACTTCCGATCCGCCGTCTCCGCGTGCTTGCCGATGGTGCGCGCAAAAGCTTCTGGGCTGGACAGCAGACGCTGCTGGAGGTGGGAAAAGACGATGAGAGAACGATTGCGGATGTGCTTCTCCTCGTTCTTCACCTGCTCCTCACGGATGGCCTGATAGCGGGCCATCATTTCACTCAGGCGAAGCTCAGGTGCAGTGGCTGGTAGGTCGGTGATGTCAATCTGGCAGACCTTGCGCTCCGGGAATCCGCCTTTCAGAGCGCGGACATCGCTCTTCAGCCGCCTGACCATGACATCGGTGAGATTGGTCTTCGTGACGGGCACCCCACGGACGAAGCGCTGAGGGTCCAGGATTTCCAGGAGTGCCGAGAAGCTGTTAGAGTGGCCGTTGTGCGGCGTGGCGCTCAGGAAGATGCGGTGCTCGAAGCACTGGGCCAAATCTCGAATGACACGGGTGAAGCGGGAGTCGATGGCGTATTTGGACCCGCTGGCAGGGGCTGCATGGTGTGCCTCGTCCAGAATGAACAGGGACTGCGACTTTTTCTCCCCCAACCACTCCATGAGCGGCGCGGAATACGTGTCATCAATCAGCAGACGATGAGAGACGAGGAAATGTGGATAAGTCGTCCAAGGATTGATGGCGAAGCCCTGCTGCTGACGCACGTTCTCGATGTATTCGCGGTCGAGTATCTTGAACTCCAAGCCAAAGCGTGATTCCAGCTCCGCCCGCCATTGATGAAGCATGGAAGGCGGGCAAGAGACGACCACATTTTGCACACGCTTGCGAAGCAACAACTCGGATGCGATCAGGCCCGCTTCGATGGTCTTGCCCAAGCCCACGTCGTCAGCGATGAAGAGATTCACGCGCGGAAGGCGGAGTGCTTTGTGCAGGGGCTCCAACTGGTAGGCATCCATGTTGATACCTGCCCGAAATGGAGATTGGAAAAGATTTGGGTCCGTTGCCGTGACGCAATGCCATCGCAGGGTGTTGTAGAACGAAGCGAAGAACTCCCGCGAATCGAAATCACGGCTGCCGTGTTTCAGCCCGATGGACTCCCAAGCCTGGGAGGTGAGGATGCGGGCATCTAGTTCAGCCTCCCAAAGTACGGAGGTCAGCTCCCCCTGCGACGCATCCTCCAAACAGGCCAACTCCACGGTGGTGCCGTAAGGTGCCCATTGAGCTGATTCCACCACATGAACTCGGGAGCGGGCACGAACGATGTCTCCGGTGGAGGGTGCCTTCCGTGGATCGGTATCAATGGCTGGTGAGGGAGGCATCACAGGAGAAATTGGCTAGGTTAATGACGCGTCACCGCCGCATACTCCTTCGACAGATCAATGCCCACATCCGCATCTGGCATGAACTGCTGGAACGCGGCATACATGTAGCTGACGATTTTCATTCCACTGAAAGCACCGGGGAAGGCTTTTAATGTGTGCTTTGGCGTCGGGTCTTTGAGGTCGAGGCCTTGTTGTCCGGCCATGGCGAGTTCAAGGGCGGCCTGGAACGGCGTGACTGATGAGATGATGCCGTGGCGATTGCGCACGAGAGCCATGGAGCCGACGCGGGGTAGGTCGGCGGAGGCAGGTTTGGCGGTCGGGGGCGAGGCGGCGGGCATTTTTGTCATGCTAGACGGTTTAGGAAAAACACGCCAAGCAGAGTTTGAATCGGGGCTCGATTCTTTTGACCGGCGAAATCAAGGGGACAGATCGACCAAGATCAGAGTATCAGAAAAGGGTGTCGACCTCTGGAACGGCAGGTTCCGCGTCGATCAAATCGGCAGTGACACTGACCTTCAGCATGGTGCGGCTATAGTTCTGGCAGAAGTTGAGCATCATCTTGAGGTGGCCGCGGAAGTCATTGGCTGACTGGCAGAGGCTGACGAAGGCGTCATCTTGGACCCGGAACGGAGAGTGCATTCCATCGGGGTTGCTTCCGAATCCCTTTGGATTCGTCCGAGAGCGAGCGTTGATGAAGTTCACGACGTCCTGCGGACGCTCCTCATAGAGGCGAAGAACAACCGTGCGGAATACATCGCGCCACGACTCCACCGGGGTGGATGGCTCGCTGCTCCCCAGCTTCATGGCGACAGGAGTCAGCCACGTCCAGGAATCGACCACGGTCACTTCCCGTGTGGCTGGCAAGTCGGGCTCCTGTGCCGGCGCGGCTTCAGGTTTGGCGGACTCGCCAATCATTCTTGATATAGCATCCGACATCTTGACCGCCTGCTGCGACAGATCGAGAAGCTGCTCTTGTAGGCGCTGGAGGCCAGCTTTCATGGAGGCTAGATCATCCTGTGGGGGAGGTGCTGTGGGTATCATGGTGAGGTAGTATGCTGGCTATGAATGCAATGACGAAAAGAAGCCTCTTATTTATTATTTTGCTGTTTGAGGGAAGGTAGGAGGAGATCCGTTGAGGTGCGTAATCCTTTTGGTGGCCAATTGTTCTCAGTAAGAGAAGGTTTGTGTATCAGGATAGGGGAGGAGTCCTTCTTCCATT
>JBILPY010000337.1:0-5160 GCA_044373575.1 Prosthecobacter sp.
TACCCCGCCGAGCGCTATGCCAAACTGCCCGTGAACAACGAGGTCGACCGTCTCGTGCATGAGCGGCATCAAAAGCTCGGCCTGCTGCCCTCCGAGACGTGCACTGACGAGGAGTTCCTCCGCCGCGCCTCGCTGGATCTCATCGGCAAACTGCCCTCCGCCGAGATGGCGAAGCGCTTCATCACCGACACCAGCGCGGACAAGCGCACCAGGATCGTCGATGAACTGCTCAACGACTCCAACTACGCTGATCACTGGGCCGTGAAGTGGGGCGATCTCATCCGCCCGAATCCCTCCCGCGTCGGCGTAAAGCCCGTCTATCTGCTCGACACCTGGTTGCGCGACAGCTTCCGCCAAAACAAGCCTTACAACCTCATGGTGCGCGAGCTGCTCACCGCCCAGGGCAGCACGCACGACAACGGCCCCGTGGCCATCTTCCGCGACAAACGCGAGCCCGTGGATACCAGCGGCTTCGTCAGCCAGATCTTCCTTGGCGTGCGGTTGGATTGCGCGAAGTGCCACCATCACCCGAGTGAAAAATGGACGCAGGAGGACTACTTCCAGCTCGCCGCCTTCTTTGGTCAGATGAAACGCAAAGGCCAGGGCATCTCCGCCCCCATCTCCGGCGAGCCGGAATACTGGTGGTATGGCGGCAAAGGCGAGGTCACCCACCCCATCACCGATGTCGTCATGACGCCAAAACCACCCGATGGCCCCGAGATGCCCTACGTCGAAGGTCAGGACCCGCGCGAAGCCCTCGCCGACTGGATGGGCAGCAGTGACAATCCCTTCTTCGCCAAAGCCATCGTCAACCGCATCTGGTCCGACTTCCTCGGGCGCGGCATCGTCGATCCCGTGGATGACATCCGCGTCTCCAATCCGCCCACGAACGAAGCCCTGCTCGACTGGCTCGCCGAGGACTTCTCCTCTCACAGCTACGATTTGAAGCACCTCATGCGCACCATCGTGAACTCGCGCACCTACCAGCTCAGCACCCAGCCGAACGAAACGAACATCGCCGACAACAAAAACTACGCCCGCAGCCTGAAGCGCCGTCTCGCCGCCGAAGTCCTGCTGGATGCCGTCAACGATGTCACCGGCCAGCGCGACAGCTTCAGCGGCCTGCCGCCGAACGCCCGCGCCGTGCAGACCTGGAATCACAAGCTCGACAGCGACTTCCTCGATGCCTTTGGCCGCCCGAACGCCAGCCAGGAATGCCCCTGCGAGCGCGAGCGCAAACCCAGCGTCGTCCAGGCCCTCCATCTAATGAATTCCAACAGCCTGCAAACCAAGCTCACCAGCAGCGAAGGCCGCATCAGTAAGCTCGCCAAAAGTGATCTGCCCGAGCCCAAGCTCGTGAACGAGATCTACCTCGTCACCTACAACCGCCTGCCGAATGCGGCCGAATTGCAGACCTCCCTCCGCTTCTTCAACACCCCCGGCTCCACCCGCCAAACCGCCGCTGAAGACCTCGCCTGGGCGCTGATCAACTCAGCGGAATTTGTGTTTAATCATTGATGCCTTGAGCGGCAAGACTTGCCGTTCGCCTCCCGTAATTTCCACGTGACGTCCCCCATTCACACCAACTGCGCCGGCATGGCGCGCCGTGATTTCCTCCAAACTGGCTTCGGAGCCATTGGCGGACTCGGCATGTCCCAGCTCATGAGCCTGCGCGCTCAGGCGGCTCAGGCACGCGGTCTCGCGAGCCCGAACAACGTGAACTGCATCCTCGTCTGGCTCGATGGCGGCCCCTCGCACTACGAGACCTTTGACCCGAAGCCGACCGCTCCGCAGGACATCCGTGGCGAGTTTAAATCCATCCCCACCTGCGTTCCCGGCACCCACTTTTGTGAAACGATGCCGCTGCTGGCGAAGAGCTTCGACAAATTCAGCGTCATCCGCTCCATCTGCCACAAGGACCCCAACCACGGCGGAGGTAATCATTACATGATGACCGGCTGCCCCACGCCGGTGCCGGTCGGCTGCGGTGCTTTCGTGAGCTTCCATCCGTCTTTTGGCTCCATGGTTTCACAGTCGCGCGGCATTCGTGGCGGTCTGCCTGCCTACATGAGCTTGCCGAGTGTCTCCCGCTCCGGTGGTCCGAATTTTCTCGGCGCGCAGCACGCACCTTTCGTCATCGGCGGTGATCCGAGTGGGAAATCCTTCCGCGTCCGCGATGTCGCCATTCCCCAGGACATCAGCGAAGGACGCGCCATGCATCGCAATCAACTGCGCGATTCTTTGGACGGCCTGAAACGGATCACCGACAAAGCTGCGGAAGATCCCACCGTGGGCTTCGATCAGTTTTATGGTCAGGCTCTCGACCTCGTGACCTCGCCTGTCGCACAGGCGGCCTTCGATGTGAGCAAGGAGCCCGAAGCCACCCGCAAACTCTATGGCGAGCACGACTTTGGTCAGCGCCTGCTGCTTGCTCGTCGCCTCGCCGAAGTCGGCGTCAGCTTCAGCGTCGTCTATTGGGGCGGCTGGGATGACCATCGCGGCATCTTTAAGACCTTCAAAGATGGCAAGGCTGCCAAGCTCGACCAAGGTCTGAACGGCCTGATCACCGATCTCAGCCAGCGCGGAATGCTCGATAACACCCTCGTCATCTGCCTCGGCGAATTTGGCCGCACGCCAAAAGTGAATAAAGACGCCGGACGTGACCACTGGCCGGGCGCGATGAGCGTGCTCATGGCAGGTGCGGGCATCCCCGGCGGGCAGATCGTCGGTGCCACGGACCCCAAGGGCTACTACGCCGCCGAAAACATCTACTCCCCCGAGGACTTCGCCGTCTCGCTTTACACGAAGCTGGGCATTGATCCGCATCAGGTGCTGCACACGAACACCGGTCGTCCTGTGCAGCTCGTGAACGGTGGCAAGCCCATCAAAGAGTTGTTTGCGTGAGCACGCGACTGACCTTCGCCCTCTGTTTCGGTGCCTCGCTGCTTCATGCCGAGGCACCAAAGCTGGAGGCCCTCTTTCCGGCTGGCGGGCAGGCAGGTTCCAGCTTCGTCATGACCGCTAGCGGCAAGCTAGAAGCCGATACCCGTCTGTGGACATCAGCCCCAGGCATCCACTTCGTGCCGAATGGCAAAAAACGGGAGTGGCAGGTCACCCTCGCCGCCGATGCCCCGCGCGGGATGCATCTCGTGCATTGCGCGAATGCCGACGGAGCCTCCGAGCCGCGTTGGTTTAGTGTCGGAAGCCTGCCCGAGCTCGCGGAAGTCGAGCCGAATGACGAAGTCGCCAAGCCGCAGATCATCGAAAAGCTCCCTGTCTGCATCAACGCTCGCCTGGACAAAGGTGGAGACATGGATGGCTACGCTGTGAAGCTCGAAGCCGGGCAAACACTCGTTGGCATGGTCGAGGCTTATTCGCTCGGCTCTGGCGTGGACATGCTAGCCCATGTGATGGACGAGGCAGGCGTGCGGCTCCACACCGCCAGCGACTCTCGCAATCTCGATCCCGTACTGAGCTTCAAAGCTCCCAAGGCAGGGCGCTACATCGTCCAGCTTGCAGGCTTCCCGCATCCACCTGCCGCCGATGTCCGCTTCACCGGCAGTGCCACCATGGTTTATCGACTCCACCTCAGCGCCAGCGCCGCTGTGACGCAGCTTTTCCCCGCCGCCGTGGCGATGACGGGCAAGAGCGAGGTCGAACTCATCGGCCACAATCTGGACCCGAAGAAGTCGAAGCATACCTTTGAGACCAAAGACCTCCGCCGTGATGGAGAACTCGCGCTCGTGACACCACCGGGATCCGTTTTGCCAATCCAAGTGCTCGTCACCGCAAAGCCTGCGGGCATCGAGAAAGAGCCGAACAACACCAAGGAGCAAGCCACGCCGATCCAAGTCGGTGCCATCGGCGGCCGCATCACCGACAAGAGTGACGTGGATCGTTTCGCCATCACCATGAAGAAGGGCGACAAGCTCCAGGCGCGAGTCTTTGCCAAGCGTCTCGGCATTCCCTTCGATGCCCTGCTGAAGATCGAAGGCCCCGACGGGAAGCTCATTACCAGCGCCGATGACGAAAGCGAGCAGCGCCCCGACCCCAACGCCGTCTGGACCGCCGCCGTCGATGGACCGCATGTCGTCGTCGTGGAGGATTTGTTCCACCAAGGCGGAGCCGAAAAGAGCTACGTCCTCGATGTCGCCGCCCCCGCGCCTGCTTTTGAAGTCACCCTCGCTGATGCCAAGCCCATCACTCTCGAAGCTGGCAAAACAGCGAGCCTCAAAGCCACTGTGAAGCTGCTCAACAGCTTCAAAGGCCCTCTCATCGCCCGAGTCGCCAACCTGCCGTCTGGAGTCAGTGCCGCCGAAGTCCCCGTGCCTGAAAAAGGCGGTGAAGTGGAGATCAAACTCCAAGCCGCCACCAACGCCCCAAAGTCTGGCCAGGCCCTCCAGATAGAGATTTGGACCAAAGATGCCCCTATCCTCTCCAAACCCGCCGTCGCCCCCCTGCGCGGTGAAAACAAACGCGGCTCTAGCCAGCTCGATGACACGACTCAGGTCTGGCTGATGGTGAAGTGATCACGCCAAAATCGGCCTCACGACCTCCCCGTGCACATCCGTGAGGCGGTAGTCGCGGCCTTGGTAGCGGAAGGTCAGGCGTTCGTGATCGAGGCCGAGCAGGTGCAGCAGGGTGGCGTTGAGGTCGTGGGTATGCACGGCTCCTTCGACGGCGTTGAAGCCGAGCTCGTCGGTCTTGCCGTGGGTGGTGCCGCCCTTCACACCGCCGCCGGCCATCCACATGGTGTAGGCGTCTTTGTGGTGATCGCGGCCTGCGGTGGTCTTTTTGCCATCGCCATCCACGCCCTGGCGCAGGGGCGTGCGGCCAAACTCACTGCCCCAGACGACGAGCGTTTCATCGAGCAGGCCTCGCTGTTTCAGATCACGCACCAGCGCGGCCATGGGCTGATCCACATCCTTCGCCTTGGCACGCAGGCGTTTGTCGAGACCGCCGTGATGATCCCAGTCGGAGTCAAAGAGCTGCACCATGCGCACCCCGCGCTCCACCAGCCGACGCGCCAGCAGGCAGTTGTTGGCAAAGGAGGCCTTCCCCGGCTGCGCGCCATACATCTCCAGCGTGGCGGCGGATTCCATCGAGATGTCCATCAGCTCCGGCACGCTGGCCTGCATTTGAAATGCCATTTCATACTGC
>JBILPY010000338.1:0-5155 GCA_044373575.1 Prosthecobacter sp.
ATCGAGCACAAAGCTGCGCACGAAGAGCTTGTCCGCGAGCTTTTCGCCTCGTCCTTCGAGAAACCCGCCCGCGATGATGCGCGGGAACTCCGTCGGCGAGATGTCCACGGTGGCCACTCCGGCGCGGAAGTCTGCGGCAGAAGCCAGGATGGGACTGAGGAAAAGCGCGAGGATGTAAAGCGGTCGGAGATTCATTGCCAGACTGCGACGGGAACCCGAGCGCAGGTCTTTCAAACGATACTCGCGAGCACTGCTTCGGCGGCTCGTCGGCCACTGATCAGAGCGCCGTTGATGGAGGCATCCTCCACATAATCTCCACAGCGATACAGGCCGGGTTCGAGCACTGAGGCGAGTGACGCATCGCCGAGACGGAGCTGGCGACTTTCAGGCTGGGCGTTGCGGATCTGATAGGTGCGCAGGTGTTTCCACTGGCGTGCGCCGGGGCCAAACCAGCGTGTCATTTGATCACGCACCACGTCTTCGAGTTCGGCGCTCGATGGAGCACCGACGATGCTCGTGCTGATGAGATGCTGACCTTTCGGAGCGAGGCTTGGCGAGGCATTGCTGAGGACGCAGGCGTTGTTCACTGGGCCGCGGTTGTCGCCATCGAGATAGAGGATGGCTTCGCGCGGCAGGGCCTGATCTGTGGTGAAGTAAAGGCAGGTCGTGCTGCGCCCCGGCTTGGGTTTTTCCACGCCTGTGTCTGGCAGGAGTCGATGAGCTACATCCTCACTGACGGCGAGAATGATGTGATCCGCGCGCACGATCTCGCCGGTGGAAAGAGTGATCTCACCTTTGCGCACGGCATTGACGGGAGTGTTGAGCTTGAGCGATCCTGGGGGCAGGGCGACGGCGAGTTGATCAGGGATGGCCTGCATTCCTGCTGCTGGGATGGCGGCTCCACTGCGGCGGAACATGGCGTAGAGAAAGAAAAACATGCGCACTGAGGTGCGGAGATCTTTTTCCAAAAACACGCCGCCAAAGAAGGGGCGGAAGAAGCGATCGATCATCGCCTCGCTAAAGCCGAAGTCGTGGAGGTAGTCTTCGGTTTCAATTTCCGGCAGTCGGCGTTCGATGGTTTTGGTGTCGGCGGATTCCTTCCAAAGGACAAGGGTTTGCCATTTGTCACGCCAGGGGATGAAGTCATCCCCCAGGTTCTTCAAGGCATCGAGTGGATGCTGAAAAGGATCGGCAAGGCGATGCAGGCGGTTTTTAAAGTAGATATCAGCGCCTCGGTAGAGCGGACAGAGATCGAGCCCGTCATAGTCGAGTACCCGGCGGGCCTCAGGGTAGGCGGGGAGCAGCACTTGGAATCCGCGATCAAGGGTGAAGCCATCGACTCGATCCGAGCGCACACGTCCGCCGACGGCATCGGCTGATTCGTAAAGGGTGAATGGCACACCTGCCTTGGCCAGTAATCGCGCACACGCGAGACCGGAAAGTCCGGCTCCGATGATGGCGATGGTGGGCTGAGGCATGAGTGGAAGTGCGTTCTAGCGCATGATGGATGCCAGGAAAGTGATTGCAAGCAGCGGAGGAGTCTTCAGGGATGCGGGGCATGAGTGAGCGCATGAAAATTTTGATCACAGGAACCACCGGCAGACTCGGGGGCGTTCTGGCGAGGCATTATGCGCTTCGATATGAGCTGATGTGTCCTGGTCGTGACATGCTGGACCTCGCCCGGCCAGAGTCTTTGAGCGCTGGTTTGTGTCAGATGAACTTCGACCTGCTGATCAACTGCGCAGGCATCACCAGCCCTGATGTCTGCGCCCGAGAGCCTGAACTGGCGTTACGTGTGAATGTCGAATCCCCGGCGGTGATGGCTGCCGAATGTCAGCGGCGCGGGGCGCGCATGATCCAGTTCAGCACGGACTATGTCTTCGGTGGCGAGGTGGAGGGCAGCTTGACCGAAGCCATGCAGACAGAGCCGGTGAATCACTACGGCACCACCAAGCTCGAAGGCGAACGTGCGGTGCTGGTCGCTTGTCCTGGAGCACTTGTGGCGCGGGTGTCATGGTTGTTTGGCGGAGGGAATTCCTTTCCTGAGCAGATGCTGCGCACGGCACGCGAGGGCAGGGAAGTGGAGGCCATCGGGGATAAATGGAGCGCGCCGACGAGCATGCATGACATCGCCTGCTGGCTGGAGGTTCTTTGGCAAAAAAGCCCCGCAGTCTCTGGCGTGCTTCATCTCTGCAACAGCGGCACAGCCTCTTGGCAAAGCTATGCCCAGACTGTGCTCGATCTGGCTCATGAGCTGGGTTTGCTCGATCATCCGGTCGTGGTGAAGGGCAATCGCCTCGATGATTTTCCCCACTTCATCGCACGTCGTCCGCGACACACCTTGATGTCAAATGAGCGACTGGAGGGCTTGCTCGGAGAGCCTGTGAGATCTTGGCAGGCGGCTCTGCGTGAATGGATGACCTCACGGGCGGCGTGAGTTCGTCGGTGATGTTGATTGAACAAGGCGAGACATCATCGACACTGTGACCGTATCCCATTCATGCCTCCTCCGGTGTCCAGTCCAGCTCCAGTGATCCGCAACCCCTTCGTGTGGTTGCGGAATAAGTTTTTTGCGGGCCTGGCAGTGGCGCTGCCTTTGCTGATCACCTTTTGGGTGCTGACCAGCGCCTATCATCTGCTCCATGGCTGGAGTGAGCCTGCCATCGAGTTTCTGGCGCTGAAGATCAATGAGATCGAAGGCCACACGGTCGTCGATCCAGCGGGCGAGACCTACAAGCACGTCGTCAACTTTGTCGGCTTCCTCATCCCGGTGATCGTCTTTGTGGCGCTCGGGGTCATGGCCACGCATGTGCTCGGTGTGCGCGTCGTCAGCGCCATTGACCGCCTGCTAATGCGCGTGCCCATCGCTTCCTTCATTTATAAGACGATGAAGCAGGTGATCGATGGTTTCAAAGGCCTGGGTGGACGTCAGAACTTCAAGCGCGTGGTCTATGTCGATTACCCCTCGGGTGACATGAAGATGCTCGGCTTTGTCACCGGCCAGTATCTCGACCCACAGCAAAACAAGGTGCTCGCCGCTGTCTTCATCCCCGGTGCCCTGAGTCCGATGACGGGCCTCCTGCTCGTGGTGCCGCTGGAGCAGCTCACGGATGCTCCGCTGACAGTCGAAGATGCGATGAAGCTAATCTTTTCCGGTGGTCTCGTCGTCCCGACCCGCCTTGCGGCGCCTGCGGCCAAACCTGACATCCATGCTCACCTGCCATCTGTGACGATCGAGGAGGATGCGCTGGCGGTCACTGAGGATGAAGTGCTTTCTGAGTCCGCAACGTTACTGCCCCACGGGCTGCCGCGTGCTGAAGATTTTGATTTTGGTGATCCCGACATCCTTTCCGGCAGCGAGCGTGAAGGCACTCAGCTTCTTGTTTCACGATCACCCGCACGTCGGCTGCTCGGCTCCCTGCCGTGGCGGAAACGCGAG
Organism: Prosthecobacter sp.; assembly: GCA_044373575.1. Classification (GTDB taxonomy): domain Bacteria; phylum Verrucomicrobiota; class Verrucomicrobiia; order Verrucomicrobiales; family Verrucomicrobiaceae; genus Prosthecobacter. Next base: position 3,440 of record JBILPY010000338.1, read on the forward strand.
TAGTCTTTTCTTCTCCTCATGGATCTCCGCCCGCTCCATCAAAGCGCCGAAGACGCTCTGCCCCAGATGCTCGACTGGCTCCGCCGCATGGTGGAGATCAACAGCTTCACCACGAACATCACGGGAGTGAATGCAGTCGGCCAGCTCACTGCTGAATGCTTTGCAGAGCTGGGCTTCGAGCCCGAGTTCTTGCCTGCCACGCATCCGCAGCACGGCAGTCACTTGTTTCTTCGGCGCGGACCTGCTGAGCCGCCGCCCGTCGTGCTCGTTACGCATCTCGATACCGTTTTCCCACATGAGGAAGAGTTGGCGAACAGCTTCGTTTGGCAGCCTGAGGGCCGACGCATCTACGGCCCTGGCACAGTGGATAATAAGGGCGGTACGGCAATGATCTGGCTGATGATGAAAGTGATGCAGCAGGTGCTGCCGGACCTCTTTGAATCGACGCACTGGCTCATCGCGGCGAACTCAGCGGAGGAGGTGATCGGCTCTGACTTTGCGAGTCGCACGCAGGAACGCTGCCCGCAGGGAGTGCGTGCCGTGCTGGTGTTTGAAGGCGGGCCGCGAGATGCCGCAGGCTGGCATCTCGTCACCGCGAGGAAGGGACGGGCTGAATTTCGTGTTACCTGTCATGGCCGTGCGGCGCACGCGGGGAGCAATCATGCCTTGGGCATCAATGCCGTCATCGAACTCGCGCGAGTGCTGCCTGCGATCAGTGCACTCACGGATGTGAAGCAGGCGCTGACGGTCAATATCGCATCCATGCATGGCGGCACAGTCTTGAATCGCGTTCCGCACGAGGCGGTGATGGATCTGGAGATGCGTGCATTTGATCCCGCTGTGCTTGCCCGGGCCGAGGAAGCCATGCGTTTTTTTGGCGGACGCACCGAGGCGCATGGAGAGATCGTGATCGACTGTCTCGGACGCACACAAGCCTGGCCCGGTGGTATGTCGACGGAGGCACTTTTTCACGCTTGGGAGAATGCCGCCGCACGTTTTGGCTTCAGTGCTGTGGCTGAGCAGCGGGGCGGACTCAGTGACGCAAACTACCTCTATGCGCTCGGTCCCACGCTTGATGGTCTTGGCCCTGTGGGCGGCAACGCACATTGCTCCGAACGCAGCGCGGATGGGAGCAAACTGCCTGAGTTCGTGGAGCCTGACAGCTTCGTGCCAAAAGCCGTGATGAATGTTCTCGCGCTAGCGGAACTTCTCCGCGCTTGAGCGATTGAATCACTCACCCTCGCTAGCCGCGCTCGTCGCCACGGTGACCCAGCCTGGCACGACCAGTTCAGCGATCCAAGCCTGATCATGGGTGACTGTCTGCGCTGGATAACACAATCTCAGCGTGAGCGGTGTGCCACCGCTGGCATCCTGGCCGAGCCAAATGTCGAGCTGGCGTGCAAGTTCGGTATCTTTGGGCACATAGCCGAACACGGGCATGGCTGCAGGATCTGCCGCAGGGACGAGCCGGATGCAGCGGAGCTTGTCTTGATTGCTGAAAGGGCCGCTGAACTGCGATCCCGGTGTGGCGAGCACGCGCATGAGCACCGGATGTGTGGGGCGGGCCTGACGCATCTGCTCCCACTCCAGATCTCCGAGGGCGACAAAGCTTGCCCAGTCCACGCGAGGGCCGTCGGGGGTGGGAATCACGGCGGCAAATTTTTTGGTCCCGTCACGTAGCACCACGCGGAACTCAGTGAAAGTGGACTGGCTCTG
>JBILPY010000339.1:0-5146 GCA_044373575.1 Prosthecobacter sp.
GGGATGCTGGCGATGCTGAGGCTGCCGATGCGGTGCGCCTGGAGCTTCACGGGGACGGTGTCGGGATAGTCCGCCAGCTTCAGGGTCTCGCGGGCATAGATGGCTTTGCGGTCGCCCCACTGGCCGACTTTATCCTTGGGGATGGTGGCCAGCCACTGCTCGGCCTGCTGGATCTCCTGCGCGGTGCCTTTGCGGACGCCGAGCTGCAGCTCGCTCTCTTCGGTGTCGATCTTCGTTTCCTTCTGCCATTTGATGGAGTCAAAGGCGCTCATGGCGGCATCGGCCACGCTGCGGGCCACGAGCTGGATCTGCTCGCCGGGGTTGCGCTTGTAGCGGAGGGAGGAGCCGTAGTTGGCGTTGTTGATGTTGCCGCTGGTGCCGTTGCTCATGATGCCGACGAAGGCGGGCTTGCCGGAGTAGCGCGCATCGCCCGCCTTGAGGCGGTCGCCCATCTCATGGGCAAAGGCGGCGAAGTAGTCCGCGCTGATGGCGGGATTTCCGCCGACGTAGTGCAGGCTGTAATTGGCCAGCAGGCCGATGGGCCGCCCGTCTGCCAGACTGCGTGCGGCGAGGATGGCGACGTCCTGATCCACGGGTCCGGTGGGCACGGAGACCTTTAGATTCATCTGGCCGGGATTCATCTGCGCGCGGTCCGTGGTGATGCCGAAGGGGTTCTCATACGAGAGGCCCGACTTCACATGCCAGCGGCGGTTGAAGACCTGCGCGGGATCACTGCCAAAGGCCCAACCAAATTCAGCGGGCTCCAGGTTCTGGATGGCCTGCACGATGCCTTTGGCGATCAGGGCGGGCACGCCCTTCACGTAGTCCATGTCAGGGTCACTCTGAAAGGCGGGCGTCAGAGCTGCGGCTGAGTGCGTGTGGGTGGCGGAGATGAGGATGTGCTCGCGCGGGATGCCGGCTTCTTTGGCAGCCAGTGTCTTTGCCTCCTCGCTGATCTCACGCGGCAGCAGGCAGGCATCCACGATGGCGAAGACGAGCGTCCTCTTCCCATCATTCAGCGCCAGACAGCGGGCATGCATGGGATCATGGATGCTATCGGCAAAGCCGCCCTTCATGCCGCCATTCACGGGCACGGGAAACTTCGTGGGGGAGATGTCCTGGGCAAAGGCTCCTGCTTTAAACTCAGCGCGAGTGGTGGCGACGGTGAGCAGGAGGAGCGGGAGAAGAATGGCGCGATGCATGAGTGATCATACGCAACCGCCCGCATGGCGCTGCCGTGAGTGCATCACGGCTTTCGATACTTCGCTGCCGGATGCCCCTCTGATCTCATTCACTGTGCAACGGGCTCTTTGAGGATGTGGCGGAGGATGGGATAGAGGGCCTCTTCACATTCCTTGAGCTTCAGGCGGAGCTGGCGCTTCACGAGAGGATTGCCGAACATGCGGTGGCTGTCTGCCACACGACCTTCGAGGATGGCTTCCCAGGTGGCGTTGGAGGCATCCAGCGCGGCGGCGAGGCTCTGATCCAGCACGGGCATCTTCAACACGATGTCCTGCGGGCGGATGATCTCATCGAGGGTTTCCGGATTGACGGGGCCGTCCTTGAGACTAACCACAATGACGGAGGGCGCCTCCCCGAAGACTGCCGCACGCCACTGCTTGATGGCGGGAAGGCTGGCTGCCTTGGCGGTGACGGGATGGATCGGCAGCCAGTGCAGACCGTCATCGGCGCGGAGGCTCTCGATCATTTCAGGGCTCAAATCACGCGCCAGCACGTCCTGGCAGCTCGCGGGGAGATCGGCCAGGACGAGCTTGCCCTCCATGGCTGACTCAACGATGCGGCGCATAGTGTCCACGTCGTCGATGGGCATGGACTCGATCTTATGAGGGGAGATCTTTTGGAAGTCGCGGTTGCCGAGGGCATCGCAGTCGAAGAGAGCCACGTCGTCACGCTTCTCGAACCCTGCGAGTTCGTAGAGGAGGCGGGCGATGGTGCTTTTGCCGGTGCCGCCGCTGCCAGCGGTGATCATGATCATCTTCATAGGGCGTCGAGGTAGCGTAGGTGGAGTGAGGCTGAAAGGGGAAATGGTGGGCAGATCCCGGTGTTTATTCGCTGACGTGGGCGAGACCATGGACGCGACAGTAATCGTCGGCTCAGCGGTCGTCGGCTCAGCGGTCGTCGGCTCAGCTGAAGACGCGGCGGCTGGAGTCGGCGACGCGGGTGTGGAGTGGGATACAGCAGCAACAGGCTCTTTCAGTATCTTCCCACTTTCCTGGGTTGGTTTGAAGCGGGCAGTTCCTCGCAAAAGGTGATTGCCCAGGTAGCAGGTGAATAGTCCAGGCATATCCAGGCCTTTGGCAGAATCCAGATCGTAGCTGGAAAAGCCGAAAGCCCCATCCTGCAGGCACTGCCAGAGCCGGTTGAACTGCTGCAGCCAGTCGGTCCCGAGGTCGGTGTGGCTCATGCTAGGTTCACGGGCTTCCCTGAGAACGATGGGAGACCGCGCCATCGCAAGGCAGCCCTTCCGGGATTCCAGCATCACCGCGAGCCCGCTGATGCTGTCCAAGCGCACATCCAAAGCGCGGTCCGTCTGGGCGATCTCGCGCTGCGTAGGCAGACGCAGCAGGATATGCTGAGGGTCCAGGCTGAGCTCGGCGGGGGGAACCTCGGCGACTACCCGGCTCAAAGCCTCCCGAAGAACCTCGATTTCCCCCTCCCGCAGGCTGTGCCGGTGAGCCAGCAGCCGGGAAAGGCGAAAGTAAGATGCCGAATTCGAAGATGTAACCCGGCCAAAAACTTCTGGGGGCTCGGCTCTGGGTGGGATCTCCGGCATGAGACTTGGTGCGAGGGAGAGCTGAGCCAGCAAGTTTGACCCCTTCAGACCATGCGTCACGTTGGCGATGGTCATCAGCATGATGCCCTTTAATTGCTTGAGGGTCAGGGACGTGGAACCACCACGCTCAATCTCACGCAAGTGGGACAACAGAACCACTGGCACGTGTGCCATGGCGACCATCGTGACATTGACACCAGTACGTCCGTTCATCAGCATGGCACACACTTCCAAAAGCCGAGTCGGCAACTGTTCAGGAATGCCGGGCCGCGCCTCGAAACGGTCGATAAACAACTGGAGAAACTCTTCCTGCCAGACTCCGACCCGACAGTGAAGCGGGTTAAGGTAGCGCACAGCTTCTGGCAACCATGCCTCCAGTGATTCCAGTTCCGCCAACAGCCGCCAGACTAGGGTACAAGCCACCCCAACGGGCAGTGGCCCCACTCTCAGGATGTAGTCTTTTAGCAGCTCTGTTGGCGTGGTGCCAAGCATGGCCATGACTTGTGCACCATTGTTTTGCACATCCATCACCCTCGGCAGCGAGGGGAAAAACGCCCCCAACATGGGACAAAGCCAACCCAACTCCGCCTGCTGAAAGCCTTGCCTGAGCATGTACGGTCCCCCCTCAGGAAAGAATTCCCTCGTCGGCCTAGATTGGTGAGGCAGGGCGATGACGTCAGCCAATTGGGGTGCTGTCTTTTGGGAATCGGTCGGCAGCGATGACATCAAGGCATTGTAGAGAGAGAGAGCGCTATGACTCTAAGCATGAATCACGCAAGCTTAGATTCTTTGTGTACTAAAGGACCTATATGCGACAAATCGGACGGAAACGCAAAAGTCACCGCCCAAAAAATTGGGTTACTTCAGATCACAACGCGTCACCCACTGCTTTCCTCTAAACATGGCTACTTTCGGCAGCGTCCCTTGATCTTCTTCGCCGCCTTCTTGCAGCCCATCTCAGCGACGATGCCCTCCAGCACCGCGAGCGCGAAGGAGATCTTTTTGAAGAAGCTCGGATTGTGCGGCACCAGGATGAAGCGCGGGTGCTTCATCCACAGCTGCCGCAGCTTGCGATCCAGCTCCACGGCCTGCTCGATGGACTCATTGCGGATCGGGTTTCCGCCCTCGATGCCCATGCCACCCACGGCGGCACTTTCAAAGAAGATCACCGCGTCATAGCGCTTCAGCTCCACCTGCATCGTCGTGTCCACATCCTCGAAGAAGTGATGTGGATCACCCGGCCAGTAGGCCGCGCCGTCGATCGTCCCACGATCACACAGCAGCACGCGGTCAGGATACATGGCCGCCTGCACATCCTCCAGATTCCGCTGCACATGATAAATGGCGCGCTGTGCCGCATGCACTGCACCGGGCACATGCACACGCGGAAATCCCCCGGTGAAGATCATCGTCGCTGCCTCCGGCACCAGCACCACGCGCTCACCCATCTCACGACGGAAGAGATCTCCCGCCGTCGTCTTTCCCCCGCCAGGGCCGCCCGTGAGGACGATGCGGCAGTGGCCGTTGCTGTGGTTCTTTTTCGTCATGTGAAACAACAGTCTGGCAGGACAGAGCAGATCCCGTCAAGCCGCACGCAGGATCACCGCAGAAGAAAATAGGATTGGCAGCGCGTCTTCGAGCCTTTAGCAGTTACCCTGCACTCATGAAAATCCATCCACTCCTCACCATCGCCACGCTGGTCCTGCTCGCCGCTTGCACCTCGCTAAAAAGTCACCGTGCCGAGGCCGCCTACTTCGAGGCGCATGTGAAGCCCGTCTTTCAGGCCAACTGCCTCCGCTGCCATCAGGGCCCCCAGGCACCTGCGCGACTGAACCTAGCCGATGGGGTGAGCGCACGCGCCTCCGTCAGTCCGCGCACCGGGCGCCCCTTCATCATCCCCGGTGATCCTGATTGCAGCCTCATCGTCGCCGCCGTCACCCGCATGGGCACCCATCCCCGCCTCATGCCGAAGCTCGAAGTCAGCCTCACCGAGGACGAGATCGGCGAGCTCAGCGAATGGATCGAAGACGGCGCCTACTGGCCCGAAGGCGAGGCCGGGAAACTTAAGCCTGTCTTCAATCCCGAGAATCCCTGACAGCTACTTCGTCCGCTACATCAGGCCCATCTTCGCCGCCCCACGCAGGCAGGGCCGAGCCTTCGTCGTCCCAGGAGATCCCTCCACTAGCCTGCTGCTCATCGCCATCGAGCCCGATGGCAGCCACCCGCGCACCAGCCCACGGGTCATCGGCACGCTGAGTGATTGGGAGTTAGGCGCCCACTACGAATGGATCGAAGACGGAGCCCCCTGGCTGTCTCCGGGCTATAAAAAAGCGCGGGTCTTTCGACCCGCGC
>JBILPY010000340.1:0-5142 GCA_044373575.1 Prosthecobacter sp.
ACAGCCAACGCGGACTGTTTGTCGAGCAACGCGGCATTGCCGACGACGACCATGCGGCAACTGTCCACTCGCAGGCGTTCGTCGGTGATGGTGCCACGCTCGACGCTGGCGGCGAGGAAGATGTCCTTCCGCGTGTCTTCGTCATCGGCGATGGGGAGATCTTCGAGGTAGTTTTTCTCCCCCCAGTAGCGCTCGGTGGCTCCGATGAGCGGATGCACGGTAATGTTTTGATTCTTCAAATACTCGTCATCAAAACGCAGTTCCAAGGACTCGCTCTGCCCCGGCAGCGTGGTGCCGCTGGCGGCGATGGGCCGGGTGATGGAGGACTCATTGTCAAAGATGGCCTGCACCGAGAATTCCTTCCGCGTGCCACTGCCCGTGCTCTCAGCATACAGCACTCGGTCGCCACGCGGGACAACGCCGTGAAGACCAAGGAAGGCACTGAGCCGCGGTGTCTCTCCGGAGGGATCAAGCATGACAAACAACCCTGTGCGCTGGCGTGCCCAGTAGGCTTTGATGATGTCGATCTCGCGCTCGGAGAAGTCGTAGCGCAGGCCTACGAGGAGGACGCCGTCTGCATCAGCAGGGACGGCACTGATCTCCGCGAGGTTGAGCGGGAAGAGTTGAAAGTTCTGTGCACGTCCGAGCTCACCGATGGCGACCATGGATTCGACGAGGGCAGCCTCTGTGCGCGCCCCTTTTCCCACAAGGATGTACAACTTCCGTGCATCTCCATCGACCACATTGATCATGGCCGAGGTGATGGCGTCCTCGCCACGAAACTCCTTGATGGCGCGCTGTGTCTCCGTGCCCTGCTCGCGGACGACGAGCTCCTCCTCCGTGATAAAACGGGTGCGCTTGCCGCAGCGCACCACGACGCCGCTTTGATCCAGCGGCAGCCCGGTTTCTGTCTTCAGAGTCTCGGCGCGCTCGATGTCGCGCACGGGGTCGATGCTTCGCACCTTCACACGACCTCGGCCATTGATGCGATATTCCTCAAGCAATGTCTGCACCTCGCCAAACAGCGGCCCGTCACGCGGGATGACGTTGGCAATGAAGACATCCTTGGAGAGCTTGTCCAGATTATTGAGCGTCGTCGTGCTTAGGGTGAAGTTTTGCTGCGGGCTGAGATCCCAGCGTGTGTGGTAGCGATAGCTGAGGCGATTCACCCCAAAGAAAAGCCCAAGTGTCAGCACGATCTGCAGGAACACATTCAGCCCGATGCTCCAACGGCGGGGCATTGGCGGGGTGGCTTTGGGAGTGGTTTCGGGATCGGAAGGCATTGAGGGAAAAGATGGCGGCGTGACGAACCAGGGATCAGGGCTTCCAGCGACGGAACTCGACGACTTGATGTGTCAGAGCCAGAAAGAGCAGCGCGAGGCTGGTGTAATAGACGATCGGCCGGGTGTCGATCAGCCCGCTCGTGAAGGTGCGGATGTGCTCCATGCTGGCGAAGTAGCTGGTGATGTCCACGAAGGTCTCCGAGACCTTCCTCCCGAGCACCATGATGAAAAGCCCGCCTAGGAAGTGCAGCAGACTCGCCGTGAAGGAAATGACAGCAGCGACGATCTGGTTCGAGGTGAGGGACGAAGCGAAGCAACCGATGGAGAGATTGAAGATGCCCATCGCCAACAGGATCAGATAGCTGCCCTTCAGCGAACCCGGCGGCATCTCGATCTGACCGGCGGTAATATAGTCCACGAGGTGGAAATTGAGGAAGCTCGGCATCCAAAGCACCGCATACACCAGCACGGAGGCTCCGAACTTCGCCAGCACCACCTGCCAGGTATGCACCGGCGTGGTGAAGAGTGTCTCGAAAGTGCCCATCTTCTTTTCCTCCGCGAAGAGGCGCATGGTCAGCAGGGGAAAGACAAAGAAGTAGGAGAGCCAGAACCAGTTTGGCTGAAACATCCACTGCACGATGCTGCCCTCACTCGGCCCGCGTTCCAAAATGGAGAGCGCCGCGCGGAAGGAATAACCGCTGAGCACCATCACCAGCGCCAGGACGATGTAGGCCACGGGCGAGACGAAAAAGGCTCGCAGTTCTTTTTTGAGGAGGACCCAGAAGATACGCATGTGAGGAGGGACGGACGGGGGCAGAAAATCAGATCGAAGGCCGTCCATCATGGGGACTGGCCAGAGCAGCGTCAAGGAAGGATGCGAAATCCGCCGATGTGGATCATTCCCTCACCTTGATGCATACGGGACCAGCGCCACCTCACCACCTCAGAGAAGCGACTATGTCCCGAGAGTTCCATCCTTTCTGCCTCCTTCCTGCGGCGTTTATCAGCAGGGAAGCGCCACGACAAGACATGCGCCGCGCAAAGACGCACAGACTACATTCAGCGATTCAATGTCTCGGTGGAAGGCACGCACACGGCCTACTTCTTCTCGCCAGCGGCTTCGGCTCGGAGCTGCTCAAGACGGGAAAGAGGCTTCGGCGCGGCTGGTTTTGGTGCCTCTTTGGGCTTGGCTTCAGCGACAACGACGGGTTTTGGTGCTGCGGCAGGCGCTTTGCGTGGGGCATCGATGCGGAGAATGGAGCCAAGAGCGATGCGGTGCAGTGTAGTGCCGCCTTCGACGGGGACATCGACCTGGACGAAGAGATTGCCCTGCTTGCCGACGGGGGATTTGTCAGTGGTGGTGACTTTGAAGGAGACCTCCTTGGTGTCCTTGTTGATCTTAGAAGGCTCGATCTGGATGGTGTCTGGCACGCCAACTAGCTGGGCATTGGCCTCGCCGCTGAAAGGCTTCAGATGCTCGACCTTGGCGACCATGATGGTCTCCTTGCCCTGCTCCACGGCAGTGAGGGCGATGGCTGGAGCGTTGAGGTAGGAGGTGTCGGTTTTGATCTCGCAGAAGGGAGATGCGTTATAAACACGGCCATTGCCAGCATCGACCTCGCCCATGACGACAAAGTTCCAAGCACCGACACCAACGTTGGCGTTCGCATCAAGCTGAAAGGTGCATTCGTTTTGACCTTCGGGGATGGTTTGCTCGCCGAGACCGCTGATACCGGGTGGCTTCCAGGCAAGGAAAACACGGATAGCGTTTTTAAAGCCTTCCTTGCGCTTGCAGGTGACTTTCATCTGCATCACGCCATTCGCCACGAGGGGCACGGTGGGCTTCACGATCTCTAGGGAATAAGGAGCTTCTTCGACGACGGCGATGGGCAGTTTGTCCTCGAACTCAGTGTAATAGACGACGTTGCCAGAGCGGACGATGTCGAACTCCTGACGCATCTTGCCGATGATTTTCTGCGCGGGATCAACGGGCCTGAGCGTGACGGGCACCACTGCACCACCGAGAGGGGCATCTGCTGCTGCCTCAAACATGAGCGGCATGGAAGGTTGGTCTTTGGGAGCGAGATCGGAAAGCATCTTCACACCTGCTGGCAGACCAGGGGCATCGAATTTGAAGTCGCCGCTGACAGCGCTGCGGCTGAAGTTTTGCAAGAGCACCATACGTCCACCGCGCGGGATGGCTACAAACTGGCGATACTGCGAGTCGTTCACGGTGTAGTGCGGGGAGGCAAAAGTGAGCGAGGGCTGGCTGGCGACGAGTTCCAGACGATAGACGTAGCTCGGGCCACCACGGTCGAGGTGATCGGTCACGCGGACGAAATAGTCGCCATCAGCGGGGATGTTCAGGGTCTGCTTGCTATCGAGGCGGCGGCGGCCACCGCCATCATCATTGCCGCCGAGGCTGCCGCCTTTTTCATTGTACACATTCACCACGGAGTCGAGTGGGGAGCCGAGGCTCTGGGCGTAGGCTTGCAGCACGACCTGCTGGCCTTTTTTGAAGGGCACTTTGAAGTAATCGATGTCGCCGGGCTTCTCGATGATGCCGTTCAGGGCGATGGGCTCGCCAGTAGGTGAAGCGGTAGCCTTGGCCTGCTCTTCATTGGGCTCGACTTCGAGCACGTTGTCGAAACCGACCAGACGGAAAGGATTGCCCGAAGGAGCAGGCTCCTGTGTCTTGGAGAGAATATTGAAGCCGGGATCTTCCTCGGCGGGAAGCTGGGCTTCTTCTTCAAAGAAACTGTCCTTTTCGATGAAGCGCACCTTGGTCTTCGAGCCGATCTTGCCTCCAGCAGGATAGACCACGTCTGGGCGGCGATAGCTGCCGACGTGCAGGCGGTAGTAATTATTGCCACCGCCACGATAGGAAGACTCGCGGATCATCACATAATAATCACCATCGTATTCGGCGACGAAGGAGCAGTAGCCGTCCTGGCGGTGGAGGATGGTGTCATCGGAGAAACTCTTCTCGAAGCGGTCCTTGTCGATGATCGCAATGTAAGGATCGAAGGTGGTGTAGCCGAGGCGCAGACCATCGGCCTCGACGCTGATGCGCTGACCTTTCTTGGCCGTGACTTTGTAATAATCGACATCTTCATTCAGCACCACGCCTTCGATGGTCTGATTTAGCTGGATCACCTGAGCGGCATCCATCTCGCTGTTCGGCTCTTTTTCCTCGGCGTTCGGGAAGGGACCGACAAAGAACTGGCGCATGTGCGAGATGCCCGACTTCGTGCGGATGCGGACGAGATGATTTCCCAGCGGCACTTCGGGTGCGACGGCGATGGTGAGCTGAACTTTGTTCGCCTCGACCTTTTCCACGCTCTTCTGCGTGATGCCGGGGGAGAAGAACATCAGGCTCTCGAAATCAGCGAGGCGACTGCCCGTGACAGTAAGCTTCCATTCCGCACCGCGAGGACCGCCATTCGGGATCGTGGCGGAGAATTCCGGATAGGCGGCAAAGGAGAGTGTCGCAGCAGCAAAGAGGGACGTGATGAGAAGACGGGGGGACATGACCGGAGTTCATACGCGCGTACTTTCTATAAAATTTCGTTTCTGTGAAAAACCATTCCAGCACCTTCCAGGCTTTGTTCGCTGGGCGGATGATTCCGTCTTGCACCTGACATTGAAAGAAGCTCCCTTCGCGCCCCTCACTCTCCCGCACATGCATAGCCTTTGGAACGACACAGAAGCCGCCACTTTCGGAACCGACCTGCTCGGTCAGCGCGTTTACACCAGCCGACTGCTCGGCCGCAATCCCGCTCTTGTCCTTCATGGCGGCGGGAACACCTCGGTCAAAGTCACGGAGAAGGACTACTTCGGGGATTCCGTCGATCTCTGC
>JBILPY010000620.1:0-3150 GCA_044373575.1 Prosthecobacter sp.
GAGCATGACGTAGGGGATGTTGTCCAGCGTGTGGCTGTTGCCCTTACCGAGTTCGTTGGTCCACACGAGCAGCGTGTTGTCGAGCATGCTGCCTTCGCCAGCAGGCTCAGGCGTTTCGCTCAGGCGCTTTGCCATGTAGGCAAACTCACCGGCGAACCAAGTGTTGATCTTCATGAGCTTCTCGTAGCTGTCTTTCTTGTCATCGGGATCGTGCGAGAGGCTGTGGTGGCCTTCCTCGACGCCGAGCCAGCGCATCTGCGCCATGCCGACTGAGCGCATGTATTGCAGTGTGGCGACACGGGCCATGTCGTTTGAGAGCGAGTTGACCAGAAGATCGATTTGAATGCGACTGATCTGCGGGGTGTTGTCGTTCACGAGTTCGATGCTCGGGTCCACCTGCGGAACGGGATGAAGCAGCTTGCCCTGCTTGTCGGCTTCCGCCAAATCCTGTTCGAGACCGCGCACGAGAGTCATGTGCTGGTCGAGCAGCGCCTTGTCACGGGCGCTAAGTTTTGATGAGACGCGCTTCAAGTCATTGCGCACGTCATCGAGAATGCTGACGAGGCTGTCCTTGTCCTTCATCTTGCCATAGACCTTTTTCAGCACCTGATGCGGGTCATCAATGGGAGCGATGGGCTGGTTGCCACCAGCATAGCTCATGCGTGTCCACGGGTCGGCACGATCCGGCACGGCGACGCCGAATTCGAGCGAACCAAAGCGTGTTTTCGTCTCTGCCCGGCTTTGCAGGAAGTTTTTGATCTCCTGGTCGATGGAGATGTTGCTCGCCCAGCCTGCGGGATTTCCGCCGCCGCCCATGATGTTGCCTTTCAGCAGTTCATCGCAGGTCAAAAGGCAGCTCATGCCGCGCATGTGGCTGTCGCCATCGCCGCGAACTTTGTTGGCGATGCCATGCAGGATCAGCATGCGATCTTTGAAGGACTCGAGCGGCTTCAGGATCGACTTGAAGCTGAAATCCGCCCCTTCTTGATCAGGCCAGAATTCATTCGGCAGCGTGCCGTTCGGCGAGAACATTATGATCAATCGCTGACGCTTCTGAGGAGCGGGGGCACCTGTGATGCTCTGTAGTCCAGTCAGGAAGGGCAGAGCTCCGGCAGAGATGCCGAGATCGCGGAGGAATTGGCGGCGGTGGAGGTGTTTCATGGGGGATTCAAGGGTTACGGTTTGGCGGCAGTTCCATCCATCGTCACGACGAGGGCGATGTCCATAAGCAGCTTCTGGATATGGCAGTTATTGGCGGCAAAGTTGTGCTGGAGATCATCAAGCACTGTGGGGCCATAGGCGGTGGGCTCCTGCTTCACGAGGTGGTGGAAAAGATGGCGGATGAAGGCGCGGTGACCGCTGGGATTCGCAGCGACGTAGTTCACGATGTCGCGCGGGCCGGTGAGACGGACGAGCTTGCCTTCATGCGTGGTGAACTCGCTCACGGCATCCACTGGTTTGTTGTTGTCCTTCGTGCGCCAGCGGCCCACGGCGTCAAAATTCTCCAGGCTGAAGCCGAGCGGATTGATCATGCTATGGCAGCTCATGCAGGCACCGCTGCGGGTGAGCTCGCTTATCTTTTCGCGCATCGTCAGCTTGGGATTGAAATGGCTGTCTTCGAAGACCACGGCTTTCATCGGTGGCTTCAGCGACATGCCGACGATGGTGCGCGTCAAAAACACGCCTCGATGAATCGGCGATGACTGCTTCGTGTAGGCGAGCGAGGCGAGCAGATACGGATGCGTGATGACTCCCGCCCGCTGTTTCGGGTCAAAGCCGACCCGCTGGAACTCATCACCCGTCACAGGATGTCCGTAGTATTTGCCGAGGCGTTCATTCATCAGCAGGTAATCCGCCTGAAGCAGCTCGCGGTAGTCGGACTTCTCACTCCACACGACTTCATCAATGAATTGCAGCAATGACTCGCGCAGATCCGCCATCATCTCGGGTGTGAAGTCAGGGAAAACCTTCGGGTCTTTTGAGGAGCCTTCGGCACGTTCGAGTTCCAACCAGTGATGGAAGAAGCCGTGCAGTTTCGCCTTCGTGCGCGGATCAGCGATCATGCGTTGCGCCTCGGCGCGGACTTGGTCCGCTGCCTTCAGCTTCCCTGCCGCAGCGGCCTGAGTGAGCTTCTTGTCGGGAATGGAATCCCATAGCGACAGTGACAACCGTGAGGCGATCTCGAAGTCATCCGGCTTTTCGTCGTCGCGCAGGTTCGGATACAGAAAATCAGGAGATTTCAGCGTGAAGAGCACGACACGCTTCACGGCTGTTTCGGGTGATTTGGCCGCTTTGAACTGCTCCTCGATGTGCAAGCTCTTCTGCTCATCGCTCAAAGGTCTGCGGAAAGCGGACTCGACGAAGATGAATGCAAATTTCCGCAGCTTCTCGCCACGATCTGGCGCTCCCGCCTTTGTTTGCGCGAGTTCATCCAGGTTCTCGATCACATGCTCAGCTGTGGCGATGGCGGCGTCCGTCACCGCCTGATCCCAGGCTTTGGAAATGGTCGTGCCGCGTGCGTAACCACCGCTGCTGTCATCTGCGGGGAACTCGGTGTTCACGATCATCAGTTCGCGCGGACGATCCGTGTGCAGGGCATGGGCTGGGATGAGTTCCCTCACGCCATGGGGCGACTTCCACCACAGCTCGATGGACGCGGACTGCTCTTTGAATTTGAAGTGCTCCAGACGCAGCACATAGGCACGTCCGCCGATGAGGAAGATGGTTTTCTTCTCCTCACGCACCTGCGGCCCTGCGCTCACCCAGCCATCGATCAGTGGATCGGACTCGTTGCTGTCATTGATCCAAAGGCGGAAGCCATTCTCCGACTTCACCGCAAACTCATATACCCCCGTCTCCTGCGCGACTACGCTGCCTTCGAAGCGATTCTGGAATTGCTCGGCCTCCAGCACCTCTTTCACAGGGCTGTCCGCACCCCAGTGAAAGGAGATTACGGGCTCGACACGGTCGATGGTCTTGTTTGGGCGCTTGGCTTTGATGCCCTGTTTCGGCGTCGTATCCACCGCCTTCTCACCTGGCTTCGGCAGCTCCACGCCACGATACACTGCCTTCAGGCCATTCTCTTTGTTGATGGGGCGGTCAAAGCCGGGCCCCATGCGGAAACGTCCGATCAAGTCCATCACCGATGTG
>JBILPY010000341.1:0-5122 GCA_044373575.1 Prosthecobacter sp.
TATCTTGTTTGACGGCTTCAGCATCACCAGGCTTTCCCCAGCCGCCGGAACCGGGGCAGAGACAGAGTTTCCATGGTCACTCACGCACGGCGAAGCGGCCGTTGATGCTGTGGTGGACGACGCTTTGACGAAGCGATGCGCTTTCCGTGCCGAGCAGTGCAGGAAGCAAACTCACGCTGTCTTCAGCGGCGTTGTCTGGCAGTTTCACGCCAAGAATTTCTGCGCAGGTGGCCATGAAGTCAGTGTGGCAGATGAGTTGGGCATTTTGTGAGCCTGCTTTCACCTTACCCGGCCAGCGGATGAAAATGGCACGCGATGCCCGCCGTCTCAGATATCCGCTTTGTAGCCACGAAACTGCGCACTGGCGAAGTGGCCTGCCTTTTCGAGCTTTGCTCGTGCCTGCGGCAGGCGAGCAACCGTTGTCGGCGGTGAAAATAACTAGCGTGTCTTTCGCGAGGTCGGCCTGATCCAGCGCGGTGAGCACGTCGCCGACGATGGCATCGGTCATCATGACGAAGTCGCCATAGTCGCTGAGGCCGCTCTTTTTCTGCCACTCCGGGGTGGGCAGGATGGGCGTGTGCGGCGAGGTGAGCGGCAGGTAGAGAAAGAATGGCTTTCCTGCTTTCGCATCCGCCGCGTGCTCCTGCACATAGCTCACAGCTCGCTTCCCCAGACGTGGTAGCATCGTGATGGGATCGATGGTCTCGATGACATGATCTCCCTCGATCAAGGAGGACATGGTGCGCGCGTTCGAGCAGCCCCAAAACAGATCAAAGCCGCGCGTCACGGGTCCGCCGATGATCTCCACGCCGACGGGTAGTCCGGGTTTGCCCATGCCATTATTCTTGGTGCTTTTGGTCGCTGAACTCTTGGATTGAAAACCGAGGTGCCATTTGCCGATGCAGGCCGTTGTGTAGCCCTGCGCTTTGAAAAGACCCGCCACAGTGAGTCGGTCGGCCGCGATGAGCGGCTCATCATTGCCGCCATCAAGCACGCCTGCCTGCAAGCGCGTGCGCCACGCATGGCGCCCGGTTAGCAATCCGTAACGCGTGGGCGTACAGACGGACGATCCACTGTGCGCATCCGTGAAGGTCATGCCCTGAGCCGCGAGCTTGTCGAGATGCGGCGTGGCGATCTTCCCACGCTGCGGATTCAAGCACTGCACATCGCCGTAGCCGAGGTCATCGGCGAGGATGTAAACGATGTTGGGCTTTTCAGCTAGGAGCGGAGAGCAGAGGGCGGAAAGAATGAAGATTGCAAAGCGCATGAGATTTATTCGGCTTTCTTCTTCGCCTTGCCTTTCGCAGGCTTCTTCGAGCCACGCTGATCCATCGGCAGCAGAGCACCGCCACGCGCTTTCATCTCCGAATCGCAGAGTTCACGCATCTTCTTCAAGGTCTCGGCGTGAGCGGGATCGGTGGCGAGGTTCTTCAATTGATCGCGGTCCGTTTGAAGATCGTGCAGAAACTCATAGGCGGGTTGTTGGTCGAAGTAGCGCGCATAGACATAGCGCTGATCGCGGATGCCTTCCCAGGTGAGCGTGGGCGCGAGATCAACGTGCTCGCAGAAGAAATGCGTGCGCCAGGGTTTGTCGCTGCCCTTGCCTTCGATCAAGGTGGAGAGACTGCGGCCCTCATAGCCATCGGGGCGCTTCGCACCGGCCCAGCCGATGAAGGTCGGGGCGAGATCGGCATTCAGCACGAGATCATCGCAGACCTTGCCACGCTGCTCTTTCGGCAGACGTGGATCATAGACGACCATTGGCACACGCAGTGACTCCTCATAGTGCGACCACTTCCCCTGAAAGCCGCGATCACCGAGGTAGTAGCCGTTGTCGGCGGAATAAACGATGATCGTGTTGTCGGCGAGTCCGGCTTCTTTGAGCGCCGCAAGCACGCGCGAGATGGCTTTGTCGATGCCGCTGATCATGCGGTAATAGGCGCGAACATTCGGCTCATATTTCTCCGGAGTGTCATAGCCCCAGAAGAAGCGCTCTCGGTTGATGCTGTCTTTGAGGAACTGCGGATGCGCGTCAAAGATGGCTGCATCGCCAAGGCGCGGCGGAGGGATGCTGCGGTCCTCATACAATCCATCCACCGACGGAGGCCACGGATACAAACCGATGCCGGGGCGATGATCGTTGTCCTCGGCATGAGCGGCATTGAACCAAAGATTGAGGCAGAAGGGTCTGTCCTTTGGTTGAGACTTGATGAACTCGATGCCTTTGTCGCACACGATGTCCGTCTCGTGTCGCTTCGTGCCATTGGGCATCGTCTTGAAGTAGGGGTTCCGCGTGACGGCCTCGTATTCGTCGTAGTGCTCCTCGGGTTTGAAGCCCGGCGGGGCGATCATGTGCCACTTGCCGAAGTGCCCCGTGCGGTAACCCGCCTGCCGTAGCACCTCGGGGAACATGCTGCTCAAGGATTCCGGCAGCACCTGAGGCATCGCATCGCGCTTCCCATGCGTGCGTACCCATTGCCCAGTCAGCACGACAGCGCGGCTCACCCAGCACACAGCGGTGGTGACATGCGCATTGCTGAAGCGCACACCATCAGCGGCGAGCCGATCAATCGTCGGCGTCTGCACGATAGCATGTCCGGCGCAGCCCAGCGTGTCGTAGCGTTGATCATCGGCGAAGAGGAAGAGGATGTTCGGCTGTGCCGCGAGGAGCGCCGGGCAGAGAGCAAAGAGAAGAAAGATGAGTCGTTTCATGGCATTCAGCGAAAGGTGGGTCCGGCAAACTCCTCGCGAGTGAGCTTGCCGTCGTTGTTTTGATCAAAGTTTTTGAAGCGGGCTTCGACGTTCTCCTTCTTCGCGAGTCCGTTGCGGTATTCGTCGCGGGTGAGATGGCCATCCTTGTTCTTGTCCCAGTTTTTAAAGGCACGCAGACGTGTCTCCGGTGTGATCTCGGCGGGTTTTGAAGGCTTCGCGGCAGGCTTGGGCGCAGTTTTCGCCCGCAGCGCGGGATCGACACCTTTGGGTAGCGTAGCAAACCAATCGTCGATAGCCGTGGTCATGCGCTTTACGCGTTCCTGCTCGGCGGTGACGAGGTTGTTGGTCTGGAAACGATCTGCGATGACATCGAAGAGTTCCACGCGTTGCTTGGTTTCATCGAGGATGAGCACATGCGATCCCTCGCGCATAGCGAAGGCGGGCCAGTCATCGCCACTGTGGCCGCCCTGCCACCACCAGAAGACAGGTTTGGTGCGAGCCTGCTTCTCACCTTTGAAGGCGGCGAGCATGCTCTCGCCATCGAAGACGTAACCCTCGGGTGTTTTCACTCCCGTTGCGGCGAGCACGGTGGGAAAGACATCCACACCTGCGAGCGCGGTTTCCTTGTCCACTCGGGCCGCAGGCACCACTCCAGGCCAGCGCGCGAGGAAGGGCACGTTCACGCCACCCATGAGCAGGCTGCGCTTGCGACCACGCAGTCCGCCCGTGCTGCCCTGGCTGTGATAAAACTTCTGTCCCGGCTGTGTGTGGCTGTTCTCCGGTCCGTTGTCGCTGGAGAACATGACGAGTGTGTCTTTGGCGATGCCCAGTTCGTCGAGCACATCCAGCACGCGCCCCACCTGCCGGTCCGCACGCGAAACCGCTGCGTAATAGGTGCGCTGCGGCTCCGGCACATCTGGATAGGGCTTTTTGTCGTCCTCCGTGGCTGAGACGAGGTGGTGCGTCTCATGCAGCCAGAGATTGATATAAAACGGCGCACCCTTCGCCTCGCGGATGAAACGCAGCGCGTGATCTGTGGCCGCCACGCTTATCCACGATGCCGCGTGAGTGTCATGCGCGGAAGCATCGCCATTCGCGAACTCATACTTCAAGCCGTCAAAGACATGCGCCCCCGGCCCGGTCCACACCGCTGCGTCATCGTATCCATAAACCGCAGGCAGCGGCGCACCTTCTATGGCTCCGCCGGAGAGGTGCCATTTGCCAAAGTGCGCGGTCTTATAGCCCGCCTCCTTCATCACACGCGGCAGCAGCGGTGCCTTCGGATCGAGCCAGTCGGGCATGTTGCGCGCAACATTCTGCTCATGCGTGGCGAAGTGCTGATGCACACTCCAACGCGAGGGAAACTGCCCCGTGACAATGCCTGTGCGGCTCGGTGAGCACACCGGATTCACCACCGTGAAGCTCCAGAAGTCTGTACCCTCGCGGGCAAGACGATCCAGATGCGGTGTCTGAATGCGCGGATGTCCGTGGCAGGCCAGATCGCCGAAGCCGAGGTCATCCGCGTAGATGAAGACGACGTTGGGCTGTGCCGCGAAGATGGCAGGGCAAAGGGTGAACAGACAGGCTAGGGTGCGGACAAGCTTCATTGAGCGCAAGGTAACGCGGCATCGGTGGGCAGCTTGCTGCAAAGATCGACGGAAGCTGGGTTGTGGCAGGCCGTATATTATCGGCCTGAACAGATAGCGTCATCAATGACGCATCATCGCCGAGTACACCCAGTCACAGCATGGCTTCACTTGGTGTAATCCGCGCCGCTGAGGCTCTTGAGTGTGGAGTCCTGCCAAGCGCGGAGCTTGGCCTGAAGATCTTTGGCGAGTTCAGGTTGCTGTTCGAGGAGGTTGGTTTTCTCGGCGGGATCGTTGGAGAGATCGAAGAGCTCAAGTGTCGCAGCGCCTTCCTTTTTCTCATGGATCACGAGTTTGTGCTGCCCGTCGATGATAGCGCGTGCGCCGAGGTAGTCGGCATCGGCGATCGCGGGATGATGGAAGTTCGTGAAGTCGCGTGTGGCTTTGCCGCCCATCTTCTTGGCGAGCGGGGTGGTGCCTTCTTGAAGCTTCGGATCGATGTATGGCTCACCTTTGGATTTGCCGATGTTGCATTCCCAAAAATAAAGAGGCTTGGCGCGCTCGGTCATCTTGTCATCGAGCAGTGGAGTGAGATCAATGCCGTCAATGGGGCGATTCGGCAACGCTTGGCCGGTGATGGCGGCGAGCGTGGGCAGGAGGTCGCTGGTGGTGGCACGGACGTTGGTGGCGCGCGGCTTCGGAATGCGCGCTGGCCACTCGATGAGGCCTGGAACAAGTGTACCGCCCTCATAAACTTGGCCTTTCACTCCACGATGCGGGAAACCGAGAGCGGCATCGGGCGAGGTGCCGTTGTCACCGCAGTA
>JBILPY010000342.1:0-5120 GCA_044373575.1 Prosthecobacter sp.
TACCTCGACTACTCGCGCAAACCCTGGGCCTGGGTGCCGAACAAATACGGTGGCCGTGAGAACCTCGAAGCCATCGACTTCATGCGCGATCTCAACCGCGTCTGCTACGAACTCCACCCCGGCACCACGATCATCGCCGAGGAAAGCACTGCCTGGCCCGGAGTCTCGAAGCCCACCGACACCGGCGGCCTCGGCTTTGGCTTCAAATGGAACATGGGCTGGATGAATGACACCCTCCGCTACATGCAGGAGGACCCCGTCCACCGGAAGTATCATCATGGCGATGCCACCTTCTCCATGCTCTACGCGTACGATGAAAACTTCGTCCTCGTGCTCAGCCACGACGAAGTCGTCCACGGCAAAGGCAGCATGATCAACAAGATGCCCGGCGACCGCTGGCAGAAGTTTGCCAACCTCCGAATGCTCTATGCCTGGATGTGGGCTCACCCCGGCAAGAAGCTGCTCTTCATGGGCTGCGAGTTCGGCCAGTGGCAGGAGTGGAACCACGAGCGCAGCCTCGACTGGCACCTCTTCATGGGAGAGGAGCATGCCTCACTGCAAAAGCTCGTCCGTGATCTCAACTGGCTCTACACCACACGCCCCGCTCTGCACGCGCTCGACCACGAGGGGGGCGGCTTCGAGTGGCTGGATGCCAGCAACGCCGAACACAGCGTTTTCGCCTTCATGCGCAAAGCTCCCGATGGCGACAAAGTCTATTGCGTCATCAACGCCACGCCCGTGCCGCGCAAAGGCTACCGCGTCGGCGTCTCCGAGCCCGGCAGCTACCGCGAACTCATCAACACCGACTCCCCTGGCTACGCCGGCAGCGGCATGGTGAATCCCCTGCCCATGCCCGCCGGACCAACCGAATGGCAAGGCCAGCCCTGGAGCATCCTCATCGATCTCCCACCGCTCGGCGTTGTGTGGCTCGGCCGATAAATCTCCTAACATCTCACAAACAAACAGGCCAGACTCTCGTCTGGCCTGTTTGTTATAGCGATCAGCGCCGCATCAGCCTCCGTAGAAGCTGGCGATCTTCTCATTCACGGAGCGCAGACGGCGGGCGATGGTCTTGCCTACGCCGATGAGCAGCCATGCGGCAGGACGGGGATACTCATTGATGTAAGATTCGAGGCTCTTCGAGTCGATGCACCAGATCTGGCTGAACTCGACGGCAGTGACGGTGGCGCTCGCCGCCGAAGGATCGAGGAGATTGATTTCGCCCACGGTCTCGCCCGTGCCGACGCTGCCGAGCAGGACCTTGTGGCCGCCGCGCATGGCGGTGGCGTGGAGCTTTCCGCTGATGATGAAATACAGGCACGTCTGCACGCTGCCTTCTTCGATCAAATGACTGCCGGGCTGCACAGGGCGGAATTCGCCATAGCCGCTCAGGATGTCGCGGTCCTCATCGCCGAGGGGTTCCATGATGCCGAGGGCGGGGATTTGGGGAGTGGAGAAGTCAGCGCTCATAATTTTTGGGGAGAACGCGATTTTGTAGGTGACTGCCCGACGGAAGGCAAGCCTTGGAAAAAGAATTGCCGAAAACTTTCCGCCACCGAAAGAGAACCCAGCTCCATCATTCCGCCATGATCCCAGTCCTCCGCCTCGCCTTCCTCAGCCTTCTGGCCTTCGCCAGCCTCCAATCTGCCGAGCCGGATTTCCCACTCGTGGCGGCTCAGGAATGCCGCCCGCGCACCGGCCTGCCAAACTTCTTGCACAAAGTCAGCCAGCCCGGTGCAGAGCTGAAGATCGGCTACTTCGGCGGCAGCATCACCGCCCAGCCGGGATGGCGGGTCAAGACGCTGGCCCATTTCCAGAAGACCTACCCGCAGGCGAAGCTCAGCGAGATCAATGCGGCCATCGGCGGCACAGGCTCCGACCTCGGCGTCTGCCGTCTCAAACAAGACATGCTCGATCAAAAGCCCGACCTCCTCTTCGTCGAGTTCGCCGTCAATGATGGCGGCGCGCAGCCCGAGCAGATCATCCGCTGCATGGAGGGCATCGTCCGCCAGACTTGGCGCGCCCTTCCCGAGTGCAACATCTGCTTCGTCTATACCGTCACCGAGGCGCTCGTGCCCGCCATGCTGGATGGTAAATTCCAGCGCAGCGCCAGCGCCATGGAAAGCGTGGCCGATCACTACGGCATCCCCACCATCCACATGGGCATGGAAGTCGCCAAGCTCGCCAAAGCCGGCCAACTCGAATGGAAAGCCAAACTCCCGAAGACCAACGAAGAAAAGAAAGCCCTTGGCGACAAGTTCATCTTCGCCCCCGACAGCGTCCATCCGCATGTCGAGACCGGCCACGAGCTCTACCTCGCCGCCATCGTTCGTTCACTTGGCCCCATCGCCAGCGCCTCTGGCAAACCGGCATCACATACCGTCGCGTCGCCGTTGAATCCCAAGAACTACGAGAACGCCAAGCTCGTCCCCATCACCGCCACCAAGCTCTCCAGCGGCATCACCGCCGTCGATGTCAAAACCGACACCTTCGGCAAACGCTGGGCCGCACGCCTGCCGAACCTGCACACCGGCTCAAAGCCCGGCGAGACCATCCAGTTTAAGTTCAAAGGCACCCGTTGCGCCCTCTACGACATCGTCGGTCCCGACTGCGGCCAGGTCATCGTCACGCTCGACGACCAGCCCGCCAAGATCGTCCCACGCTTCGACGCTTACTGCACCTACCACCGCCTGGCTTCCCTCATGATCGGCGACGGCCTGCCCGACACCGTCCACAGCGTCAAAATCGAGATCCATCCCGACCAGCCGGACAAAGCCGCCATTCTCGCCAAGAACAAGAACACCATCGACAAACGCGAACGCTTCAACGGCACCAAGATCTACCCCGGCGCGCTCCTGCTCATGGGTGACGTGGTGGAGTGACCTGACAGCGCCAGCGGCAAACTCAAGAGCGATGACCGCTGGCTCCCTCGCCCCGGCGGTGCATCTCGCACTCTCCCAGATCTCATTCCGGGGAGAGGGTTGGCGTGAGGGGCAGACCGCTTGCCGCATCGAGTCAGGAGTTCCTTACACCCAGAGATCGGGCCTTGGGTTGCTCCCATGAAGCGCCCAAGGCGCACCCCATACCAGCCTGGGGCGATCAGCCCCAGGTTCCCGAACCACCCTCCATCCGCCAGGGTCGAGGGCTGAAGGCCCGGTGCCATGCGCGAGACGTCATGAGCATAGCTCGGGCTTTCAGCCCTCCACCTGAGCGGGCAAGGGGTCGGGCCTGGAGTTCCTGGGCCGCTGGCCCAGGCTGGTATCAGACGGGCACGTTGGCCCTGGGAACCCCCAGCGACACGCGGCGATGTCTGAGCCTCCAGATGCTCCCCACCTGAGGGCCTGCGGCATCCAAACTCCCCCCGCCCCGCCCGCCGCCGCTTCTTCAGCCTTGGCTCGGGGGCTTGGGAAGAGACCCCCCATGGAATTCGCCATCTTGTGCGTTATTTGCCATGCATCTTTCCCATCTCATCTTTACCCATTCAAGTTATGTTCTCCTTCAAGCTGAGCCGCAACGCTGTCATCGAGTGTATTCTAGGTATCTTCATTTTCTGGGCACTGTTTCCATGGGGCTTTAGTCATTTCGCAGGATATAAGCTTTCTGAACTCGCCCAATTTGGAGATGTCTACAGTATTGCTAATTCGTTCTTCACCGTCCTGGCTTTCATTGCCGCCGCATTCGCTGTTTATTCTCAGAATCAGCAATTAGAACTCGCAAAAAGCGTGCACGCAAATGAGCGACATTTAGCGCAGCTAACGGCGAGACTTGGAGCGCTCCCCTTGCTAATCGAGCAGTGCAATCAGCGCCTCAAACATGCCCCCGATCCTGAAATTCCGCCCAACGTATTTTCAGCAACGACAGAGAAAGCCATTCAAGAAATCGAAAGGGTAATCAAAATAGATGAGGATAATCAACTCGTGTTGAAGGCGCGCGCTGAGCGTGTGCAAAGTCGAATAGGTGATGCAGACCATCTTATGGGCAGAAGCTCAACACACACCGACCTAATTCGGGCCGCCGAGACCAGGGAGGCACTTGAAAAAGAGATTAATGCGTATCCTCAGGCTACAATATCGATAATGACTCGTCGTCATTATGTGGTCCTGCTAAAAGAGCGACTGGCGTATGAAACAGCGTTGGAGCGTATCTACCAAGAGCTAAGTCAACCGTCTCCAAGCGAGTGCGCCCTATAAGATGCTTCTCCCGCTTCAGTTACTTTAGCTTTCCGATCAGCAGGTCAGCACTTTGCATGACGCACTGAGTCAGACCGAAAACCCAATTGATGCCACCGCCCCTCACAAACTGAGGCATAGATCACGCCTGCATCGGACGTTTCCGCACCCATGCACTCGCTGTCTCCTGATTTCCTCCACCTGAACCGCCGCGACTTTTTCCAGCGCTCCAGCGGGGCTTTGGGGGCGGCGGCTTTGGGATCACTGCTGGCGCGGGATCTGCCGGCGGCGGAGATCTCGGCGGCTTCGCGGCCGCATTTTGCGCCTCGGGCGAAGAATGTGATCTTCCTGCACATGATCGGTGCGCCTTCGCAGCTCGATCTCTTTGATGACAAGCCGGCGCTGCGGAAGCACGACGGCCAGAAGTGCCCGGAGGAGATGCTGAAGGGGAAGCGCTTTGCCTTCATCGGCGGGGAGATGACGCTGGCAGGCTCGGCCTACCAGTTTGGCAGGCATGGGCAGAGTGGTGCGGTGATGTCGGAACTGCTGCCCCATCTGGCGACGGTGGCGGATGACATTTGCCTGCTGAAGGGGATGCACACGAACGAGATCAATCACGCCCCGGCTCAGATGTTTCTGCACACGGGCTTCGGCCAGGGCGGCAGGCCGAGCATGGGCTCGTGGGTGACGTATGGCCTCGGCACGGACAATCGTGATCTGCCGAGCTATGTGGTGATGCTTTCCGGCCCGCCGGGAGGGGCGGGCACCTCGCTGTGGAGCACGGGTTTCCTGCCGAGCGTGTATCAGGGCGTGCAGTTCCGCAGCAGCGGTGATCCGGTGCTTTTCCTGAGCAATCCCGAAGGCCACAGCCGTGGTGACCGACGCCAGGTGCTGGATGCGGTGAAGGCGCTGAACGAGCAGAACCTGGGCATCGTGGGTGATCCCGAGATC
>JBILPY010000343.1:0-5101 GCA_044373575.1 Prosthecobacter sp.
CCTCATAAAATCAAAAACCCGTGATATTCTCGTCAAAGTGTCGGCGATAAAGCTGCTGACAAACTTCACGAATCTGTGAATGATCTACAATGTTAGGCGACTCCGCACCTCGCTACCTCTATGAAGCTGTTGCTCTGGCTGTTCCTTGAACTTCTCTCTTATGGTCCGTTTACTTGGCTTGCGTTCGTCGCCATTGCATTCTGTGCCGCTCGTTACGGCGGGTTGCTCGGCATGTTTGCCGGGCATTTCGTAGTCGCGCTCATCGTCTGTATTCTCGACATCCGCTGGGTCACGGCGGCGATGCGCGCCCCCGGCTGGGACGGTGCTCCAGACATGGACATCGTTTTCCACTTTGGCGTTATCGTCCGAGTGCTGCTCATTAACTCGATCCTCCTTGCCGTTACCTTCTTGGCACTTCGCCTCCGCAAGCGAGATCGAACGATCACCAATGAACCCAACGTCGCCTAACAAAACGGATGCAGGCAACGGCTCGAAGGCTATCTGTCGTGTCAGCAACGTCTTGCGCTCGCCGTCGCCTGATCCGAGACGTTATCTCCCGAGAAACTGATCCCGTCCCAGCGCCAGGGCTTCGATCTTCCGGTCGGCGATGCTGCGCTTGAGCATCCAGAAGCCGCAGTCGGGGTGGATGAACTGCACGCGGCCGCTGCCGAGGACTTTTTCGGCGCTCTCGATCCGGCGGGCGATCTCGTCGGCGGTCTCGATGTGGTTGACCTTGATGTCCACGACGCCGAGGCCGACGCCGATCTTGGGGTCGAGGTCGCGCAGGGCATCGAGATCGGAACTGGGGCGGTGGGCGAGCTCGAGCACGAGGTGATCGGCCCGCAGGCTGTTCAGGAAGGTGATGAGCGCGGCCCATTCACCACGCTGGATGGTCTGGCCGCCGTAGTTGCCGAAGCAGAAGTGGACGGCTTTTTTCACCTTCACGGCATCAAGCACGCGGTTGATGGCGCGGGCGGCGAGGGGGGCATCGGCGGGATTGCCGGGGATGTTGGCTTCATCGACCTGCACGCAGTCGCAGCGCAGGTCCGCAGCTTGCTCCGCGAGGGCATCGGCCACGGCCAGGGTGAGGGCTTCGAAGTCGTGGTAATGCTCGTCCAGCAGGGTGCGGGCGAGCATGTAGGGACTGGTGAGGGTGAACTTAAAAGCGCCGCCGGAGACGCGTGCGGCGCGGGTGCAGTCTTCGGGGAGATTCAGCACGCCCTCGGTGATGGCGCTGCGGACGATGGCGGCGGGTTTGGCACGGAAGCCCATCTCCTGCTTGGCACGGAACTTCGCGGAGTCCTCCCGCCCGACGCGGGCATCGCAGCCGCCGAGCTTGTGGACGAAGTATTCGATCATGCCGTTCGTGTCCGGGTGGTTCACATCGAAGCGATACAGTTCGCCATCGGTCGGCAGGTCGATCCCGGCCTGACGCTGAGTGTCAAAGACGACGCGGGTGGCATCGATCACGGCCTGCTCGCTGGGCAGGGCTGCCAGCCAGTCAGGCACAGGGTAGGAACCGACGGTGGTGGTGAGGATGGATGGCTGGGACATGGGCGTGAGCCTAAACGGATGTGGTCCTGAGTGGCGAGCCGCTGCTGCGATTGTCCAAAGCCGGGCCGGTTTGCTCCAAGGCGCACCTTTGACATTCCATCCGCGCCCGCCAACCTGCGGGCCATGTCTGACGCCCCCCTGCTCCGCACTCCGCTTTATGAAAATCACCTCGCCCTCGGGGCCAAGATGGTGCCCTTCGCGGGCTGGGAGATGCCGGTGCAATACACGGGCATCGTGCCGGAGCACCAGGCCGTGCGGAAGGCGGCGGGCGTCTTTGACATCTCCCACATGGGGCAATTCATCGTCAGTGGTGAGGGCGCGCTGGCTTTCCTGAATCGCGCGCTGACAAATGATGTCGCAAAGCTGGAACTTGGTCAGGGCCAGTATTCGCTGATGCTGAATGAAGCAGGCGGAGTGATCGACGACCTCATCCTCTACCGCACGAGTGCGCGGGAGTTCTTCCTCGTCGTGAATGCTTCGAAGATCGACGAAGACTGGGCGCATCTGCGCAGTCTGCTGACGCCGGAAGAGGAAGTGCAGATGGCGAACCTGAGCGAATGCACGGCGGGCATCGCCATCCAGGGACCGAAGAGTCGCGCGGTGTTTGAGAAGGTCTTCGGCGATGCCGCGCCCTTCCCGCCGCACAACAGCATCTTCGTCTCTGCGGATGAAGACGGCTTCATGTGGCTCTGCGGCACGGGTTACACGGGCGAAGAGGGTTTTGAATTCTTCCTGCCTGCGAAGAACGGCCCGGCCTTCTTTGACAAGCTGGTCGCGGCGGCTCGTGAGGAAGGCGGCGCGGTCTGCGGGCTCGGCTCACGCGATACGCTGCGCCTCGAAATGGGCTACCCGCTGAATGGCAACGACCTCGCGCCAGACAAGACGCCGCTCCAGGCGGGTCTCGGATTCTTCGTGGCGATGGAGAAGCCCGTCTTTATCGGCAAAGCCGCGCTCGCTGCGCAGAAAGCCGCTGGTTTGCCGAGCAAGCTCGCTGCTTTCAAAATGATCGGCACCGCTCCACCACCACGCCCGCATTACCCCATCGCCGTCGGCGGGGAGATCGTCAGTGAAGTCGCCAGCGGCACCCAATCCCCCAGCCTCAGCACCGGCATCGGCATGGCCTATCTGCCGACGGCAGCTGCGAAGGTCGGCACGCCGATCGAGATCGAGATCCGTGGCCGGAGATTCCCGGCGGAAGTGGTGAAGAAGCCGTTTTATCGAAAGGAAGCGTCCGCTGTGTGACGGGTTTCGTACCTTGCCAAGTCGATCTTCGGACTCAATGGATCAGGCCACATGCAAGAAGCTAAAAACACTGCCCGCTCACTAGTACGTATGGGTTATGACGGCAAGGTGTACAAAACCTACCGTGGGCACCTGGCGAGGGAGCGCTTTGACCATGAGCTGCGGGTGCTGAAGTATCTGGCGAAGCAGGGCTGCAACTTCGTGCCCCGCGTGCTCGAGTCGGATGAACACACGCTGCATCTTGTGATGACGAACTGCGGCAAGCGCGTGGAGCATCTCGGCGAAGACAAACTGCGCCAGATCTACGCGGAGCTGGAGCAGTATGGCGTGCGCCATGAAGACCCCTACACGCGCAATGTGACCTACGATGCGAAGCTCGGGCGATTCTGCCTGATCGACTTCGAGTTCGCCACGATCCTGGATCAGCCTGATCTCGGGCCGACGCCACCTGATCCCGATCCGGTGAACATGGGGCCGCGCGGCTGGTGAGTTTGGATCTGAGTTCGCAAACTATCGCGAACATGATTGCCTCACGGCCCGTATTGCCATTAGGTTTTTGTTTTTCCTTTGATGCGCCTGCTCCCAACCACATGCGCAGCGGTCTTTCTGGGATTGCTGTCTTCGTTGCCGGCCCAGAACGAGTCGCGGCTCGTCTGGCAGCCGGTGCAGGAGTATTTCATTCATGCGCATCCAGGACGACAGGTGATGCCGGTGGCAGGCAAGCGGCGGCTGAATTCCTTCACGGCCTACACGCATCTGGGCACGGACTTTGGCTTCATGGGGCCGGCGGAGCATGACATCGAGTGGCAGAAGGATGAAGTCTGCGTGCATCTCGGGCAGGAGCCGGAAGCGTGGTCGGGCATGTGGCACAGCCTGGCGGGACTGGCGCGCGAGTCCCAGAAGTCGCTGAACTTCAATGCGGCGTGGCCGACGCTCGTGAGTGCGGCACATCAGCCAAGGATCGCGAGCATGCGTGTGGATGCCCGTGGCAATGGGCGTCTCAAGCTGGAGATCAAATCCGACCGGCAGGAGCTGCTTTGGTTCTCTCTCATTGAGTTGGATGAAACCACGCCGCGCCCTGTGACCTTGGCGATCTCGCCGCTGGCCTGCACAAAGGCGAAGCTGATCACCTGGATCGCCGAGCCTGGATCAGAAATCTGCGTCGATGCCCTGCATCTCGGCGTGGAGACGGCGGCCGTGCCCTTTGAGGAGTACGTGCTCGCCGCCTCGTATGCCAAGCTGGCGCGTTGCTATGATGAGAGCTCCGGTTTCGTCAAAGATCGTGCGCATCTGGAGGACGGCGCCTTTGAGTCGCTCGCATCCACAGGGCTTTTCGCTCTCGCCACAGCGGCGGTTTCACAGCCGCCTTTGCAGATCGTGACGCCCGAGCAGGCACAGAAGACGCTGAGGCAGATTCATGCGGCGGTGAAGGCACTGGACCGGCCATCGGGCGTGCTGCCACACTTTGTGCGCCGCGGTGCCACGGGTTACATGATCCATCCCGGCACCGAGTATAGCACGGTGGACACGGCTTTGTATTACCACAGCCTCCTGCTCGGCTCCGAGATGCTCGCGGATGCGGATCTGAAGGCCGAGATCATTTCCGCGGTGGATCAGATCGACTTCGCGAAGCTGCGGCTGCCAGACGGAGAGATCACCCACGGTCTGAAGGAAGATGGCCGCACCCTGCTGCCACATGGCTGGCGTGACTGGGGCGGTGAAACGGCGCTGGTGATGATGCTGCAAAACATCGTCGATGAAAACGCGCCGCGCCGGAAGATGGAGCGTCCCGGCCAGGCCTGGCAGGGCTCGGGTTTCATCACGGAGATGCAGAGCCTCTTTTACCCTGACTTCGACAGTGATGAACCCGATGCTGTGGATGGCGTGCGCTGGAAGACGGCCCGTCAGCGGATGCTACAAACGCAGAAGGACTACATCGCGCGCACCTGGCCTCACACGCTCGCCGCCAAGCTCGGCCTCTACGGGCTGTCTGCGGGTGAAGGTTTGTATGGCGACTCCTATTATGTCGGCGGCACCGACCTGCCCGATCAGGCGGTGATTCATCCGCACTATGTCCTCATGTCAGCCGCGCTGGCGGACTCGACGGAGACTTACTCACTGCTGCGCCGCATGGAGAAGGCGGGCCTTTTCACTCCGTGGGGCATGGTGGAGACGGCATCCGTCACGGGGAAAAGTTATCTCGCGATGAATGGCTCCCTCAATGCCGGGTTCGAGACTCTGGGGGCCTATCATTTGTTGGCCAAACACCGCCATCTGCCGAACGCCATCTATGGAGCCAGCCGCC
>JBILPY010000344.1:0-5098 GCA_044373575.1 Prosthecobacter sp.
GCGACAATGGCGGGGCCTGATTCACCGCCTTTGAATGCGTGTACTTTGGCGTCGAGGCGAAGGTCTGCTTTGTTCTTCTTCTCGCCATGGCACTTGATGCAGTGCTCTTGGAGTAGCGGACGAATTTCGCTGTCGAACTCCGGTGCGGAGAGAAGGATGGAAGGTGCGAGAAGGATAGATAAGAAGGTCTTCATCGACGAGGGGTGGTTTTCTTGAGACTGAGATCGTCGCGGGCATGGAGGAGGTGGTTCTTCATGGCGGTGGCTGCCGCAGTGTCGTTGCGTGCGAGGATTGCATCGAGGATTTTGCCGTGATCGGCGACGGCCTGGTCTTTGGTGACGAGGCGGTAGCCGTGGCTGAGGCTGGTCTGCAGGAGGTCGGAAAGAGACTGCATCAGCAGGGAGCCGATCTTGTTGCTGGAGGCTTCGGCGATGAGGCAGTGGAACTCCATATCGGCTAGCACCTGAGTCTCGAAATCCTGGCAGTTTTTGAGGCGTTCGTGGGCGGCTTTGAGCTGCTTGAGTTCGGTGGCGGTGGCTCGTTCGGCGGCGAGGCGGGCGTTTTCGGGTTCGAGGGCGAGACGTACTTCGGTGAGTTGGACGAGTCGCTGCTTTTCATCAGGCACGAGCATGTGGACGGCGCTGCTGAGGGGCTTGTGCAGCTTGTCCACGACCTTCATGCCGCTGCCCTGACGGATCTCGAGCAAGCCTTGGAGTTCCAGACGTTTGGCAGCTTCGCGCACGACACTGCGACTGACGCCGAGCTGGGCGGAGAGCTCGCGCTCGGTGGGCAGCCAGCCGTCGTCTTCCAGGCGATCGCGCCGGGCGATGGCAGCGAGGCTCTGGCACACTTTTTCCACGAGGGAAGGAGGTCGGGCGATGATGTCGAGAGTCATGGCAGGTGATCAGGTGGTCGGACCAATTAAGATGGAGGCAAAACGGGGATGTGGGGAGAATTCTTTCGGGCGTGAGCTGGTCAGAGTGCGGGCAAGATGGTCAAGGGATCGTCAAGATGGGAACCTGAAGCCCAGAAGCACCGTCTTGACCTATCTTGAATGCTTGACCCGACTTGACCTTCCCGACCCGAATCCAGGTCAGGAAGGCCGCTGGAGTCCTTTTGCGACTACTTGATCAGGCTTAGCGCTTTTTTCACGCTCGCTCCATCATGCACCATGGCCATGAGGGCGCGGGTGATGCCTTGGGGCTTCGGATGCTGGATGACGTTGCGGCCGTAGACGATGCCTGCCGCGCCTTGAGCCAGCAGGCCTTCGGTGCGTTCGAGGATTTCTTTGTCGCTGACGCGGCCACCGCCACGCACGAGTACGGGGATGCCGGAGGCTGCGGCGATAACTTTGTGATACACGCTGACGTCGTCAGTTGGGTCGGCTTTGACGATGTCAGCACCGAGCTCCACAGCCTGACGGACGAGGTAGGTGATGGCGGTTTCGTCGCCATTGACCATGTAGCCACCGGCTTTTTCGTTCGGCTGGAAGACGAGGGGCTCTATCATCATGGGCATGCCGTAGTAGTCGGCCTGCGGCTTCAGGCGGAGGATGTTTTCCACGCACTGGGCATGCACTTCAGGCGCACCGGGGATCTGGAAGAGATTCACGCAGACGCAGGAGGCATCGTAACGCACGGCCTGGAGCATGGTCTCCTCGATCATGAGACTGAACCGGGTGTCGGGCAGTTCTTTGCCGTAGATGTTCGCGACATCGGTGCGCAGCACGAGGCTCGGTTTGAAGCGGCCGGGGATCTCCTGCAAATGTCGCGCCATGCCGAGCGTGAGCTGGATGGCATCTGGAGCGGCATCGACGAGGGTCTTCACCACGGAGCGCATGTCTTCGATGCCGGTGAGGAAGCCGGGCTGGTTGAAGAAACCGTGATCGACGGCGACATCGAAGCAGCGGCCGGACTTGGCATTGAAGAGACGGTTGAGACGGTATTGTTTCATGGAAATGAGGTCGGGGGAGGTGGTAGTTTAGCGGACGCCCATGATGTGCTTCATCACGGCGAGTTCCAGCGCTTCGTAATCGCGTGCGTCGATCATCTGCTGCTCGAGTTTGCGATCCCATGAGCGGACTTTTTCCACGAGGTACATGAAGATCTCGCGGCTGCCGGTGAGGTGGGAGGTGACGCCCTTGCCTTTCTGCGTGCGCATGGCTTTCACGTCGAGGCCGATGAACTCACCCTTCTTGCCGTAACCGGCTTCTTCGAGGACGCGGACTTGATTGAAGGCGCCGCGCAGGTTGGCGGTGCCGAAGTTTTTATCCTGGTCGTACTTAAGGCCGTTCTGGTCGTTGAGATGGACGCTGCCGAGCTTGTCATGAGCGAGGGCAAAGGCCATCTCATCGCTGGCATCAAGGCCTGCGAGCAGGGCGTGAGCGGTCTCGATGAGGCCTTTGACGCGCTTTGGATCGCTGGAGGCATAAGCCAGGGCGACGGCGTGGCCGATGGTGGGCACGTAGGCGGCATCTGTGGGCTCATTCGGCTTCGGCTCGATCCAGATTTCGATGTCTTTGTCGTGCGCGAGCATGGCGTTGATCGTCTCCAAAATACGCTGGTAGGCGAGGCGGGCGTTTTTGCTCTCGCGGATGTAGCTGCCCTCACGGGCGAGCCAAAGCACGATGGCTCCGCAGCCGATCTCGCGGGCCACGTCGATGGTGCGAAGCGTGCGGTCGAGTGCGTAGCGGCGATCTTTGGCGCTGTTCGCCGTGTAACCGCCATCGACGGTCTGTGGAGCAAACCAAAGACGAGGCGCGACGAACTCAGGCGTGAGGCCGTTGTTATCGAGCATCTTCTTCACCTTCGCGCACTGCTTGGTGATCTGCGCTGGCGTGAGGTCGTCGATGCCAGGGACGACATCGTCGTCATGAAACTGCACACCATCGAAGCCCATGGGCTTGTAGAGTGCGTATTTCTTTTCGTGTGGGAAGACGGGGCGGACTTCAGGGCCGAAGGGATCGGCACCTTCGCTGATGTTCCAGGGTCCGAAGGAGAAGCGGTATTGGGTTGGTTTGCTCATGGCGAAGCACAGTAAAGGGCAAGTCAGACCTCTCTGGCTACGCTTCCAGTCTCTGCGGCTGAGACTATCGTCTCAACCTGCCCTAGCAGATGAAGATGCATGTGCTATGAAAGTGCCCATGCGAGTCGAGCGTGAGAAGATCCAGATCCCGAGCGGGCATTCCTTTCGAGTGCTGCGGTGGTCGCGCACGCTGCGGGAGGTGGAGTGCGTGGTGGCACCTGGGAAGGTGGAGACGCTGACGGGCGAGGGCACGCGCTGGCACTTCCACACGGAGATGGAGCTGACACTTTTCCGCGAGGGCCAGGGCACGCGTTTTGTCGGAGATCACATCGGCGCGTTTGAAGCGGGGGACCTCGTTTTGCTGGGGAGCAAGCTGCCGCATTACTGGCACACGCGCGGGCATTCGGGCGGGGTTTCAGTGCAGTGGCATTTCCCGGAGGATCATCCGTTCTGGGCCTTCCCCGAGACGCTGCCGCTGCGAGCGCTCTTTGATCAAAGCGGGCACGGTTTGCGCCTGAGCGGGCTGACGGCGGCACGGGTCGGCGCCTTGATGAATGAGATGATCGGAGTACAGGGCGTTGAGCAGTTAGCACTGCTTCTGCGAGTGCTGGCGATCATTGATGCTGCTCCGGCGAAGGAGCGGCTGCGGCTTTCCGTGCGCTCGTTTGCGTTGGCGGCGGAGTCGCACTACCAGCAGGCGATCTCACGGGCTCTTCGGCATGTGATCGCGCATTTCCGGGAGCCGGTGAGGCTGGAGGAGGTGCTGCAAGTCTGTGGACTGAGCCGACCGACCTTTGCCCGGCAGTTCAAGAAGCACTCGGGCAAGACTTTGAGCGAGTTTTTGAACCATCTGCGGCTTCAGGCGGCGTGTCGCGAACTGGTGGAAAGTGATCTCGGGGTGCTGGAGATCGCGCTGGGGTGTGGGTTTACCCAGGTGTCGTTTTTCAACCGCCTCTTCCGCCGCCTGCAAAAGTGCAGCCCGACGGAGTATCGGGCACGGCGGAGGGAGTGAGCTTGTGATTTTCCGACTCTGCGGACGATGGCGTCCGTAGTTTGACAATACCCCCAGCCACCTCTTGATTCCGACCATGTCCCAAACCCCCAACGATTTTCCCACCATGATCACTCCGGTCTCGAACTACATCGTGCCCACGGTGATCGAGAGCGAAGGCCGCTCCGAGCGCGCCTACGACATCTATTCCCGCCTTCTGAAGGACCGCATCATCTTCCTCGGCAGCGAGGTGAATGATCAGGTGGCGAACATCATCATCGCCCAGTTCCTCTTCCTCCAGATGCAAGACCCGAAGAAGGACATCCACTTCTACATCAACAGCCCAGGCGGTTCTGTCACGGCGGGACTGGCCATCTATGACACGATGCAGTTCGTGACTTGCGACGTGAACACCTACTGCATCGGCATCTGCGCGAGCATGGGTGCGGTGCTGCTGGCCGCTGGCACGAAGGGCAAACGCTTTGCCCTGCCAAACAGCGACATCATGATCCATCAGGTCTCCGGCGGTGCCCGCGGCACGGCGAGCGATGTTGAGCGCACGGTGGACTTCATGTACAAGCTGAAGCGGCGCCTCAATCGCATCCTGGCTCTTCATTGCGGCAAGACTCCCGAGGTCATCGAGAAGGATGCGGATCGCGACAACTATATGAGCGCAGAAGAAGCCTGCACCTACGGCCTCGTGGACAAGGTGCTGCAGAGCAATCGTGACCTTCCAGCGAAGGACTAGGCGTTGAGGATCGAAGATTGAAATGAAACAGGCGGGCCTCACGGCCCGCCTGTTTTGTTTACGCAAACAGCTCCGTCACTGCCTTGCCTTTGCCATCTTCAGTGACGTAGAAGGGGCGGCCTTCGATGTCGTATTTCGTCTTCGGGCTGATGCCCATGGCGGTCATGAGGGTGGCGTGGAGGTCCATGATGCTGACGGGATTCTTCGTGGCGATGAGCGGACGTTCGTCGGCGGTTTCGCCATAGAGGAAGCCTTTCTTCGTGCCGCCGCCAAACATGACGACGCTGGTTCCGCCTGTGAAGTGGCGGTGCAGACCGTAGTGCTGGGCTTCTTCG
>JBILPY010000032.1:0-16588 GCA_044373575.1 Prosthecobacter sp.
TCGTACTCTGACACGCTCTGCCGCGAATTTGGAAATTCGAGCTACCTCATGTCCCAGCCCAACAACACCCGCCGCGTCGTCCTCGCCAGCTTCATCGGCACCACCATTGAGTGGTATGATTTCTTCCTCTACGTCACCGCCTCAGCGCTCGTGTTTGGGAAGCTCTTCTTCACACAGATGGATCCGCTGGCGGCCACGATGGCTTCGTTTGCGACGAACGCGGTCGGCTTCTTCGCACGACCGCTCGGCGGCATCGTCTTCGGGCACTTTGGCGACAAACTGGGGCGCAAGTCCATGCTCGTCACCACGCTGATGATGATGGGCCTGGCCACCTTTGGCATCGGCCTGCTGCCGACGTATGACCAGGCGGGCATCCTCGCGCCCATCCTGCTCGTCACATTGCGTTTCATTCAAGGACTCGGCGTCGGTGGCGAATGGGGCGGCGCGGTGCTCATGGCAGTGGAGCATGGCAAGGCGGGCCAGCGCGGTTTTTTGGCGAGCTGGGTACAGGCCGGCGTCCCCATTGGCCTGCTGCTGGCCACCGCCGTCTTCCGCACACTTTCTTCCGTCATTCCGGAGGAATCCTTCCTCGTCTGGGGCTGGCGCATTCCGTTCTTGATCGGCATTCTGCTTCTCGGCGTCGGCATGTTCATCCGCCTGCGCATTTTGGAGAGCCCTGTCTTCACCGAGGCCAAAAAAGCCAACGCCACCACCGAGATGCCCATCTTCGAAGTCATCCGCCGCTATCCACGCAATGTCCTGCTCGCGATGGGGGCGCGCTTTGGTGAGAACGCCTTCTTCTACATCGTCACCGCCTTCGTGCTCACCTATGCCACGCAGCAGGCGGGCTTTACCAAAGATCAAGTGCTTCAGGCCGTGCTCATTGGCTCCGGTGTGCAGTTCTTTGTCATTCCCTTTTTCGGCTGGCTCTCGGACCGCATCGGCAGACGGCCCGTGTACATCGGCGGGGCCATCTTCATCATCCTGTTCGCCTTCCCCTTCTTCTGGCTCATCGACCTCCGCTCCACCACCGCGCTCGCGTTTGCTATCACGCTCGGTCTCATCATCCACAGCGCCATGTATGGCCCGCAGGCCGCCTTTTTTTCGGAGCTGTTCGGCACCCGAGTGCGCTACAGCGGCGCCTCGCTCGGCTATCAGCTTGCCTCTCCTCTCGCCGGAGGTCTCGCCCCGCTCATCGCCACCGCCTTGCTCGCCAACTCCGGCGGCAAGCCCTGGCCTATCGCCCTCTACCTCATCGGCATGGCCGTGATCACCATCATCTCCGTCTGGCTCGCGGAGGAGACGAATGTGAAGTCGCTGGAACAATCCTAATCCCGCTCCACCGCCATCGCGATGCCCATGCCGCCGCCGATGCACAGGCTGGCGATGCCGCGCTTGTAGCCTTTGTCTTCCATCAAATGCAGCAGCGTGACGAGCACTCGCGCTCCGCTGGCTCCGATGGGATGCCCGAGCGCAATGGCTCCGCCGCGTTGGTTAAGCTTTTCAAGATCGAGTGAAAGCTCGCGGGCACAGCCAAGCGTCTGCACGGCGAAGGCTTCATTGATCTCGATGGCATCGACCTCATCGAGTTTCCAGCCGGTGATGGTACAAAGTTTATGAATGGCTCCGACAGGTCCGAGCCCCATGACGGCGGGATCACAACCGACTGCCGCCGTGGCGATGATGCGGGCGCGTGATTTGAGGCCATGCTTTTGCATCGCAGCTTCACTGGCGAGCAGGACCATTGCGGCTCCGTCGTTGATGCCAGAGGAGTTGCCGGGCGTGACGGTGCCGTCCTTGCGGAAGGCTGGCTTCAGTTTGGCGAGAGATTCCAAGGTGGTGTCAGCGCGCGGATGTTCGTCACTCGTGACCTCGGCCACAGGCACGATCTCGCGGATGAAGGCCTCACGATTCGCGGCGACGCGGCTTTGACTGAGCGCGGTGAATTCATCCTGCTGCTGGCGTGTGATACCGTGCTTGTCAGCGATTCGCTCCGCCGTCTCACCCATGCCGATCTTCAGCAGCGGATCGCTGAGTCCATCGACGAACATGGCGTCCTGCATCGAGAGATCGCCGAGCTTTTTTCCCCAGCGGGCATCCATGACATAATGCGGCGCGCGGCTCATCACCTCAACTCCGCCAGCGAGCACGAGATCACTTTCGCCACTGCGGATGGCATCAGCCCCGAGCGCGACAGCTTTGAGCGAAGAACCGCAGGCCATGTTCACGGTGTAAGCAGGCACATGCTCAGGAAGGTCTAGCTTCAAGCCCACCTGCCGCGCCACATTCATGCCGCAGCCAGCTTGCAGCACTTGGCCGAGAATGACTTGCCCGATGTGTTCGCGAAGCGCAGTCGGAACCACCGCATCCGCGATGGCAAAGCCGAGGTCAGTGGCGCTGATGGATTTCAGGCCACCGCCAAAGCGGCCGATGGGGGAGCGTCTAGCGTCGATGATATGGACAGTGTTCATGAGGTTCAATTCGGTCAAAGGGTCAATACAGTCAAAGCGCCACGGCGGGCTTGAATTCCATCTTATCTAGGATGTCCGTTTGCAGATCATACCCGTCAGAGATCTCGATGAGCCGCAGTCCGCCAGCCGTAAGCTCAAAGACAGCCCGCTCAGTGACATAAAGCACCTGCTGACCATGAGCGAAGGCGGTGGGCCCATGGAAACAAACGTGCTGGATCTTGCGCACGAACTTGGGCTGCCCCTTTGCCTGAAACGTGCAGCAAAACACCAGCCTGCGCGCACTTTGGGCGATATTGACGAAGCCACCGACGCCCGCGAAACGATCCGCAAAACTGGTGACGTTCACGCTGCCCTGGGCATCCACCTCCACCGCGCCGAGCACGGCGATGTCGAGCCCGCCGCCGTCATAGAAATCGAACTGCGATGGCTGGTCGATGATGGCCTCGGGGAAGTGGCTGCAACCAAAGTTCAGGCCCGAAGCTGGCACGCCGCCGATGGGGCCACTTTCCACGGTGAGGGTGAATTCGCTTAGCCTTCCCGTCTCCGCCGCAACCATGGCCACACTTTCTGGCAGGCCAATGCCGAGGTTCACAATGTTGCCTTCACGAATCTCCCGCAGTGCTCGGGTGCCGATGATCTTGCGCTCGGATTCCGGCATGGTCGGCAGTGTGAAACCGCCGTTGCTGGTGATGACGAAGTCTTCATTGAAGATCTCGGCAAAGGTCTGGTCGTGCTGCACGCCGTCGCTAACAACGAGGTAATCCACCAGGATGCCCGGCACGCGCACGGACTTCGGGTCGGGCAGTTGATCGACGATGCTCTCGACCTGCGCGATGACGATGCCGCCGTGATTCCTTGCCGCTTGAGCGATGGGTAGCACCTCGCCAATGAGGCCTTCTTTGTCCATGCTGAGGTTGCCGCGCCTATCGGCATAGGTCGCACGGATGAGACCCACATGAATGGGAACCGACTTGTAGCGCAACCACGTTTGCCCATCGAGTTCGAGTCGCTCGACGAGTGGCTCCGTGGTGCGTGCATTCATTCGCCCGCCGCTTTGAGCAGGGTCGATGAAGGTGTTGAGTCCCACCTGCGTTATGAGTCCGGGCCGCTTCGCCGCGATCTCGCGCAGTTGCACGCTGAGCACGCCTTGGGGGAAGTTATAGGCTTCGATTTCGTTCGCCAAAGCCAGCGTGCCGAGCTTCGGCGCGAGGTTCCAGTGGCCGCCGATGACGCGTTTGATCAAGCCCGCGTGAGCGAAGTGGTTCAGTCCACGTTCAGCCCGATCTCCCTGCCCGGCGCAGTAGTAGAGCGTGAGATCATTGGGCGTGCCAGTTTCAAGAAACCGCCGCTCCAGCGCTGCGGTCAGCATCTCAGGATGCCCCGCTCCCACGAACCCACCCACCGCCACTGTCGCCCCCGAAGGAATGGCGGCGATGGCTTCGTCAGCAGTGGCGATGATGGCTGGGGCGCGCATATCAGCCTCTCCAGCCGCCGTTGATCTCGATCGTCTGACCCGTGACATAACTGGCCAGCGGCGAGCAGAGGAAGAGCACGACATTGGCGACCTCTTCCGTGGTGCCGAAGCGGGCGAGCGGGACGTTCTTGATCATCTCAGCACGCACCGCTTCAGGAATGGTCGCCGCCATGCTGGTGTCGATCACGCCGGGAGCGATGGCATTGGCGCGGATGTTTTTGCGCGCGGCTTCTCGACTCAGCACGCGCATCATCGCCTGCACTCCGGCTTTCGCGGAGGCGTAGTTGGCCTGGCCAAAGAAGCCCTGGATCGCCGCGATACTGCCGAAGCTGACGATGGCACCATGATCACGCATGATTTCGAGGGCGTATTTACAGCCGTAAAAGACGCCGGACAGGTTCACCTCGATCACCGCATCCCACTCCTCAAGGCTCATCTTGGCGATGGTGCGGTCCTTGATGATGGCGGCATTGTTCACCAGATAATCGAGGCCGCCACAGGCCGCCTGGATCTCGCCCATCATCGACTGCACCTGCTCGGGTTTCGAGACATCCGCAGCGATCACTCGGGCACTATCCGTGCGGTGGACGTTCAGTTCATCGGCGAGCGCTTGAGCATCTGCCGCCGTGTTCAGA
Organism: Prosthecobacter sp.; assembly: GCA_044373575.1. GTDB lineage: Bacteria > Verrucomicrobiota > Verrucomicrobiia > Verrucomicrobiales > Verrucomicrobiaceae > Prosthecobacter. Next base: position 4,581 of record JBILPY010000032.1, read on the forward strand.
AAGCCCGGATGATTGATCACCACCGTAGCCCCCGCGCGATGAAAGGTCCGCGCGATCTGCGCGCCTATGCCCTGTGAGGCTCCAGTGATGAGGGCGACTTTGCCGCTGAGGTCGATGGGGATCATGATGAGGTGGGAAAGGACGGGCGAGAGGGCGGTATCCTATCGGTGGTTGAGTGGTGCCGAGAAGAGAAAATGCAGCGTGTGCTTCAGCCTACTCACCCGCGAAACGCCCCATGAATAAAATCAGCCCTGTTTGCTGATGTCGGATCAGCCAGAGGAAAGGTCGATTGGCGACGAAGACGTTGACGCGAGGCTTGGGTTTGGCCTCCGCTGGACCGAATGGGTCTGCAACAGCGGTCGCTGCGCTGGCTTTGGCACCGAGTTCGTTCACTTCGATCGTCGCCTCATGCAGGACTTGATTCACCCAGCAGGGCTTCTGCATAATCATTCCCCCCAGATCGGCCTTAGTTTGATCAAAGGCATCGCTGACTCCCAGGGCCTGCCAGAGACCTTGGAGATTGACCTGCGTGCTAAAACTAAAGCGCGGGAGCATGACGCTCACCTCACTGGAACCAAGTCCGTTCAGCACCTTGGCACAGTTTTCATTATTCAATCCGGCTTCTGCTGATGCGCGGTCAGCCTCTGCTTTGGGAAGAAGAAGGGTCATGCTGAAGTCGCCCGCACCGAATGGCATGTCGAGACACTGCCAAGTTGCGGTATCGGTATAGGCAAAGCCATTCTGCTGAACCATCATGGGTAGCATGGCTCGCGCTCCAGACGCGGCCGTAAAAGCTCGTGGCTTTGTGGCTCTCGGGTCGAATGGGCTCGACCAGACTGACTTGAGGTAAATCGAGTTCACCAAGAGCACAGCGCCGTCTCCAGCCAGGAAGACGCTCGGCCCGACGAGATCGGTGATCCGACCACGCGTCTTCTCACGAATCCACTGATTCACCTTCGAGGCACAGCCGGCTGCATCCGTCGGAGGCAGTGTCTTGACCGAGGCACCGAATCGCTTTTCCACCCAAGTAACGTAATCTGTGACGAGTGTGGCCTGTGGTGGAGCCCAGATGGAATTCGCCACCTCCAGGATCATGCCACCGCGAGCTGCACCTGCGGCGAGCTCTTGCCGGATGGCCTCAGCCTCGCTGGTTCTTTTATCTTTATCTACTGCAAGGTGAGCGAGGCCGATGAGTTGACGCTGCGTCTCTCCCTGAGCACCCTCAGCCAGCATGGCTGCCACGCGATGACCGCTGAAGGGTGAAAAGCAAAAGTTGCCCTTCGTCATCTGCCTGAAGAGCTGGAACATTTCCCAGGCGTGAGCATTCGGTCCTGCCACAGCAGCCTGCTCAGGCGTCTGCGCCCAGATCGAAAGGTTGCAGGCCAGACAGAGGCTGAGGATTCGTAAAATCACGTCGCGTTTTAGCCCGCAACGATGCTGCAAAGCAATCCTGAAACTTCGCTGACTTCATCGGAATCTCCTGTGGCGCATCTTCAGCTTTTCGTGACAATGCGCGCCCGCATGACTCGCAAAACTCCTGAACAACTCCGCTCCTGGCGCTGGTATGGCCGTGATGAACTCCGCTCTTTTGGACATCGCTCACGGGCGAAGCAGGCAGGCTGGGGCGCTGAGGATTATGTCGGGAAACCGGTGATTGGCATTTTGAATACCTGGTCGGAACAAAACTCCTGCCACATGCACCTGAAGCTGACGGCGGATGCGGTGCGGCGTGGCATTCTCCAGGCAGGCGGGCATCCGATGGAGATCCCGGTGCTCTCGGCTGGCGAGATGCTGACGAAACCGACGGCGATGTTTCATCGCAATCTCCTCGCGATGGAGACTGAAGAAGTGCTGCGCGCGAATCCTCTGGATGGCGCCGTGTTGCTCGGCGGTTGTGACAAATCCACGCCAGGCCTCCTGATGGGCGCTTTCAGCATGGACATCCCGGTCATTTACATGCCCTGCGGCCCGATGATGAAGGGCAACTGGCGTGGCGAGACGCTCGGCAGCGGTAGCGATGTCTGGAAGTATTGGGATGAAAAACGCGCGGGCAATTTGAGCTGGGAACAGTGGTGCGAGATCGAGGACGGCATCTCTCGCGGCCCCGGTCATTGCATGACGATGGGCACCGCCTCCACGCTCACGGCATTGGCGGAGACGCTCGGCCTCTGCATCCCCGGCGCGTCATCCATCCCCGCAGTGGACAGCGCGCATCTGCGCATCGCAGCAGAGGCTGGCAGGCAGATCATTGAGAACGTCTGGCATGACTTGAAGCCCTCGCAGATCGTCACGGAACGCTCGTTTGATAATGCCATCGCGGTCGATATGGCGCTGGGTGGCAGCACCAATGCCATTGTGCATCTCGTGGCCATGGCCGGACGTCTCGGCATTAAGCTGCCGCTGGAGAAATTCGACGAGATCAGCCGTCGCGTGCCGCTTTTGGCAAATCTGCGCCCGGCTGGCAAATACCTCATGGAGGAGTTCTTCCTCGCTGGTGGTATCAAAGCACTTCTCAACGGCATGAGTTCGCTGCTCGACATGAACGCGCTGACCATCACCGGCAAGACGATGGGCGAAAACGTCGCCGGCTGTGAGATCTACAATCTTGATGTCATCCGCCTGCCGGACAATGCCATCCAGCCCGACGGCGGCACCGCCATCCTGCGTGGCAATCTTTGCCCCGACGGAGCGGTGATCAAACACGCCGCTGCCACGCCAGAACTCTGCCAGCACACCGGCCCAGCGCTCGTCTTCGACAGCTACCCGGAGATGAAGGCAAAGATCGACGACATGGATCTCGATGTGACCAAAGACACCGTGCTCATCCTGCGCAATGCCGGTCCCGTGGGTGCACCGGGCATGCCCGAGTGGGGCCAACTCCCGATCCCGAAGAAGCTCATCATGCAAGGCATCCGCGACATGGTGCGCCTGAGCGACTGCCGCATGTCCGGCACCAGCTATGGAGCCTGCGCCCTGCACATCGCGCCCGAGTCCGCCATCGGCGGCCCGCTCGCCCTCGTGCAAAATGGCGACCTCATCGAGTTGGATGTGCCGAACCGGAAGCTGCATTTGCACGTCAGCGATGACGAACTCGCCAAACGCCGTGCCGCCTGGAAACCCGCCGCCCCCCGTTATCACCGCGGCTACGCGAAGCTCTTCGTCGATCACGTCACTCAGGCGAACGAAGGCGCTGACTTCGACTTCCTCCAATACGGCCCCGCCGTGCCGGAGCCGGAGATTTTCTAAAGCGAGGAATCAGCCCTTTCGCTGCGCCCATTTCCGTCCACTTGCCAAAAAAGCATCGTGCGTTTCCTGGAGCCGTCGCTCGATGGTTTCAGGAAGCTTTACGGTGCCGATCCAGACTTTGAGGAGCGATAGAGGGACAGACACTTTGTTCTCTTTGTTCTCCCGCCGCCGATCACCCGCCCCACCACCAAGGCACGCTGATCCAGCCTCCGCGCCGTGCAAAGCTAACCCCAGCCCCACGCAAGCCCGCGCCGAGCAGGAATACGAGGAATGAGGAGCGGCTAGGCTGGTTTGTCAGACAGTTGCAGCCTGACGTCATTTCTGCGCTGCCCTAGCCATCCTCTACGCCAAGTTGTAGCGCTCGAACTTTGGACACCGTTGGGCCGTGTAAAAAGGGACGGACACTTTATTTGCAGCCAAAGCTCGTGAGCCAGATGCCGATTCCCCAGAGGACGATGACGATCAGAATGATTTTGAACTGTCGCTGCCACATAAAATGCGAGGAAGGAAAATGAATAGCCACTGCCCTGTTCCAAAGCATCGCCCGATCGTTCTCGGTGACCAGCAGATTGTCCGGCACCTACACACTTGAGCTTCTGTGTAGCCGCTTTACAGGACGACAACGCCATGCCGCCTACCCATAAAATCACTCACCTTCTCTCGAAAGGAGTCCGCCCATGACTTCCGGCTGGATCGCTCTTCTCGATGACCTCGCCACGCTCACGAAAGTGGCCGCGTCCTCCCTGGATGACGCTGCTGGGCAGGCAGCCAAAGCGGGCAGCAAGGCGGCGGGCATCGTCATTGATGATGCGGCGGTCACACCGAGATACGTCGTCGGTCTCACCGCAGATCGGGAGCTGCCGATCATCGCCAAGATCGCCGTTGGCTCGCTGAAGAACAAACTTCTGCTGCTCCTGCCTGGAGCGCTGTTGCTGAGTTTCTTTGCGCCCTGGGCCATCACGCCGCTGCTCATGGCGGGCGGCGCTTTCCTATGCCTGGAAGGTTATCACAAAGTCATGGATCTCGTGCGCCCCGGTCATGGAGATCACGCCGAGGCGACGACAGCCGTGCAAACAGCGGAAGAGCTGGAAAACGAGCGTGTGAGCAGTGCCATCCGCACCGATTTCATCCTTTCGGCCGAGATCATGGCCATCACCCTCGCCTCCGTCGCCACCTCGGCGGTCTGGCTGCAAGCGGCCGTGCTGGGAGTCGTCGGCGCAGGCATGACGCTGCTCGTTTATGGCGCTGTGGCCGTCATCGTGAAGGCGGATGACGTGGGCGTCGCCCTGGCGCGCAACTCCCAAGGTCCAGTGCGTGCTCTCGGGCGCGGCATCGTACTCGGCATGCCCGTGTTTTTGAAGGTGCTCAGTCTCGTCGGCATGGTGGCCATGCTCTGGGTCGGCGGCGGCATTCTCATCCACGGCCTGCATGAACTCGGCGTCCACGGCCCCGAAGAAGCCGTCCATCATGCCGCCGAGTTCGTGGCAGGCATGGTCCCCACCGTGAAGTCCTTCCTCGCCTGGCTCGTCGGTGCCGGCATCGCGGGTGTGCTCGGCGTCATCGTCGGTGCCCTAGTCGATCCTCTGGCGAATTACGTTCTGATTCCTGCTTTTCAGGGGCTCAAGAAGCGCTTGGGTCGGAAGCCAGCAGCCTGAAGGTTACACCGCGAGAGGTCTCTAAACGCCTTGCTTCAGAAGACTTGGAACGTGAAACCAGATACTCCAAACACGGACTTAGGCTCAGCGGTGTCCAAAAACGGCCTCGGCGGCCACGGGATTGTCCTTGGCTATGTGGCTAGTGAGTTCTTCCAGATCAGCCACCGCCACTGGATTGAAAACAACGGTCTTCATGCCTGCTTCCGCCGCAGTTCCGAGACAGGCACATGTCGGCCAGGATTCAGGAGCGCTTCATCCAGCAAGGATTCAAGTGCCTGGCTGGCACGATGCCCGAACACCGTCTGAATCGCGGCTTCCACGGCAGAATCCACAGAGCTGAACTGACCACTGGCGACTTGTTCGCGCAGCAGAGCTTCGGAAGGTGCAGTGAGGGTGGCGGTCATGGCGAAAAGCTATCTCTGGCAACAAACGAGGCAAGCAGACAAATCGAAGCAGCACACCGAAGTGCGATGGCATCAAACAGCGTTGTCGTTTGTCAGACAGTTGCAGCCTGACGTCATTTCCCCTCGGTGTGCCTGCACACCCATCACGGTATGCCAGTGCACCCATCACGGTATGCCAGTGCACCCATCACGGTATGCCAGCGCACCCATCACGGTATGCCTGCTCACCCATCTTGGTGTGCCTGCTCACCCATCTTGGTGTGCCTGCTCACCCATCTCGGTATGCCCGCGCACCCATCACGGTATGCCAGCGCACCCATCTCGGTGTGCCAGCGCACCCATCTCGGTGTGCCCGCTCACCCATCTCGGTGTGCCTGCTCACCCATCTTGGTGTGCCATCACACCCATCTCGGATTCCTGAAATCCGATCTCGGATTTGAGAATGCAAGCAGTTCAAGGGGACTTGTTGAGACAATGTGCCCTCTTGCTGAGACTGCACTCCCTCATTTTGCGGTGTTTCCTCTTCTGGGAACCTTGGCTCGGCAAGGTCAGCCTGTCGCGATAGCGGACCCATCCACCGAGGGTTTGAGTGTGTTTGTCATACAGTTGCAGCCTGACGTATTTCCCGATCAGAGGCGGAATCTGACAACCAGTTGTCTGCCATCTCCGCTTCTCTCAAAACTTAACGAGAAAGCTCTGAAATTGGTTTAACAGATGCCTCGGTTTGAGTCGGATATAGATCGATCAAATAACGGATTGCCGCTTTATCTAAGCTGTCCAAATCACCTTTCTTGTAAAACGTGACTACACCCTTGGCTGACCACATTCCAACCCTTGTGTAACCAAGGCTCTCAATGATTTCATCCGGGGTCTTCATTTGCTTCGCCAAACTGGCATAATAAGTTCTCGACAGGCGTTTTGAAGCGTACCCGCAAAAGTCTAACATGTTCAGATCAAATACATAGTCCGCCGACTTTTTATCATCTTGTATAGAAAAGCCCTTCGCTCGCAAGAGTGGCTCAATGTAGTTGATGGTAGTCCGGTCCGCCTCGCTTGGATAATTGCCCACACGTCGATTGCCGAAAGCCACAAAGACAGAGCCTTTACTGGCAACTAGAGAGTCGGTGTACCTGAGACTTCTGTCTGACTGAGCTTCAAAAGTTGCGTTAGTTTTTGGACCTTGTGCGCATGATACAACGAGGAATACAGCAATGAGTAGTGCCGAACCAACTCCAAGAGGGTTGTGTTTGTTCATGTTTGTGATGGGGTTGGAGGGACTGTTTTATTCGAGGTTGGGAGGCGTGTCTTTTGGGAAATGCCAGACTCGTAATCCCTCGGCTCTTGCCGCTTTTGCCAAATCCGAATCTGCTGTGACCAGCACTGTTTTACACTCATGAGCGTAGTGCTTTCGCTTTCCATGTAACACTGCGTAGATCTGCAGGACGTCAGAGTAGTCGATTTTGTGCTTTTTCACCAACTGCCCTAGTTCGTGGATCAGACGTCTGTCGTAAGGCTTGAAATCCGCATCAATTTGGATGAGGCCTTCATCCAAAAAACTCTCCAGTTTTGCGATTGCTGAAGTGTAGCCATCATCGTTCAGCTCATTGCGATTCGATTTTGGATTCCATTTCGCTTTGAGTACACCCAATATTTCATACAAGGCGAATTCAGTGATGTAGCACATAACCGAAGCGTTGCGGACTATGTATTCCGTGATGGCTTCGCTGCCAGGTTCTTTACAAAACACCTTAACAGCGACGGATGCGTCCAGGTAATGAGGAGTAATGTAACTCATGAGTTAACGGAGAATGTAGTGGAGAGAATTGCATACTCAGTTGGAACAGATCACTATCACCCAAACAAACTCATCTGCCCCGCGTCTTCATCGCTACGCGGCTTCTTCCGCGTCTTCGCGGGCACACTCGTTGCCACGGGGACTTCTTTGACGCTCTCCGCAGGCTGGTGGCCGGATTCGAGTTGTTGGAGGACTTCTTTGGCTCTCGCGATGACGTTTTCGGGGAGGCCAGCGAGTCTCGCGACCTGGATGCCGTAACTTTTTTCGGCGCAGCCGGGGAGAATCTTGCGGAGGAAGATGATCTGCTGGTTCCACTCCTTCACGGCGACGTTGTAGTTCTTCACGGCGCTGCGGCTTTGCGCGAGAGCGGTGATCTCGTGGTAGTGGGTGGCGAAGAGGCAGCGGGCACCGATGTGATCATGCAGGTGCTCGGCGACGCTCCAGGCGATGCTGAGGCCGTCGAAGGTACTCGTGCCGCGGCCGATCTCGTCGAGGATGACGAGGCTGCGCTCGGTGGCGTTGTTGAGGATGAGCGAGGTCTCGTTCATCTCGACCATGAAGGTGGACTGGCCGCGCGCGATGTCGTCGCTGGCACCGATGCGGGTGAAGATGCGATCGACGAGGCCGATCTCGGCGCTGGCGGCGGGCAGGAAGCTGCCGATCTGCGCCATGAGCGTGAGCAGCGCGGTCTGGCGGAGGTAGGTGCTCTTACCGGCCATGTTGGGGCCGGTGATGAGGATGAGGCGGCTTTCATCCGGCTCCAAGGTGACGTCATTCGGCACGAAGCGCTCGCCGCTGGTGAGGTTCTGATCGAGTACGGGATGGCGGCCGTCGCGGATGAAGAGGTTGCGCGTTTCGTTGAGGACGGGGCGGGTGTAATTGAAGAGTCGCGCGGTCTCGGCGAGCGAGCCCAGTGAATCGAGCACGGCGATGGCTTCGGCGGTTTCCTGGATGTGCGCGAGGTGCTCGAGGACGCGGCTGCGCAGCTCGATGAACTGCTCGTATTCGAGCGCCTTGCTGCGCTCCTCGCTGCCGAGGATTTTGTCCTCCATGCGCTTCAACTCGTCGGTGATGTAGCGCTCGCCGTTGACGGTGGTTTGCTTGCGATGGTAGTCCGCGGGCACGCTGCCGACGTTCGCCTTGGTGATCTCGATGAAGTAACCGAAGACGGCGTTGTATTTGATCTTGAGGCTCTTGATGCCGGTGCGCTCGATCTCACGCGCCTGCAAATCCGCGATCCACTGGCGGCCGAGCGTGGAGGCATTGCGAAGCTCATCGAGCTCCGGTAGCCAGCCTTCGCGGAAGACGCCACCTTCTTTGATCTGCATGGGCGGCTCATCGCAGATGGCGCGTTGGATTTCCTGGCAGATGGGGGTGAGGTCGTGGAGGCGCTGGGTGAGGCCGTCTGACATGGTTGACCGGGTCGTCCATTCTGACAGGAGTGTTTTCAGCGAAGGCACGACCTCCAGCGAAGTGGCCAAGGCCTGCAAGTCACGGCCATTGCCACTGCCCTGGCTGAGGCGGGAGCTGGTGCGTTCCAGGTCGCGGACTTCTTTGAGCAAGGTGCGGATTTGGCCGAGTAAAATCGGCTCGTCGAGCAGCGCGGCGATCATGTCTTGGCGCTGGGTGAGGGCATCAAGATCACGCAGCGGATGGAGCACCCAGTGGCGCATTTTGCGGGCGCCCATGGGCGTGCAGGTGCGGTCGAGCGCGCTCAACAGCGTGTGCTGCGTGCCGCCGCGGGCGGTGACGAGTTCGAGGTGGCTCTGGCTGGCGGCGTCGATGAGTACGCAGTCGTTGGTCTGGCCGACGCGGAGGCGCTGGATGTGATCGACACTGCGGCGGAGCTGAAATTGCAGGTATTGCAGGATGCAACCGGCAGCGCAGATGGCGGCGTTCATGCCGGTGCAGCCAAAACCGTCGAGCGACTGCACTTTGAAATGCTGCGTGAGGCTGTGCTGCGCCTGATCGAGCAGGAAGAGGTAGCTTTCGATGGGCTGCGCGCTGCCGGGGCTGCCAAGGGCGTCGATCACCTCGCGCTGGCTGTCGCTAAACAGCAACTCGCTGGCCTGGAGGCGCTCCAGTTCGTCGGCGAGCTCGGTGGTGTCTTTGAACTCGGCGACCTCGAACTCGCCGGTGGTGTGATCGACATAAGCGAGGCCGAATTTTTTGCCCTCGCGGAACACGGCAGCGAGGTAGTTTGGGCGGTTCGAGTCGAGCAGGTTGAGATCATTGATGGTGCCCGCGCTGAGGATCTGCGACACGGCACGTTCGACGATTTTTCCCGGCACCGGATCAGTCGTCTGCTCGGCGATAGCGACGCGCTTGCCGCCTTTGATCAGCTTCGCGATGTAGCCCTGCGACGAATGATGTGGCACGCCGCACATCGGCACGCCGTTCCGCTTCGTGAGCGCGACATTCAGAATGGGCGAGGCGACCTTCGCGTCCTCAAAAAACAGCTCATAAAAATCACCGAGTCGGAAGAAGAGCAGCACGTCCTCAGGAAGCTCCCGCCGGATGGCGAGATACTGCTTCATCATGGGAGTGGTGGCGGCGTCGGACATGGGCGGGGAGAGTCGGGAGGGTCAAGGAATGGTCAAGGGGGCAAGGCGTGGTTCTGCATTCAGAATGCTCGGCTTAGCCAGAGGGTTGGGGAGACTTCGAGAGTTCATTGAGCCGCCTAAAGGCAGGGCTCCGAACGAAGAATCATCCGCCGCAGATCTTGCAGGGCTTGCCATCGGTGGCGGCGCAGGCTTTGGCGGCGTTGAAGTAGCGGCAGCGGTTATTGTGGCGCAGGCCGGAGCCGCTGAGGCTGAATTGGGCGGCTCCACCAGCGGGTGGTGGTGTGCCAGTGGCGGTGGGTGCGGTTTTGGGCGCGGGTGGATCACGCTTCACTTCGTGCGTTGTAACGATGAGGGCGGTGCTTTTGCGAAGGAGGGCGATGACTTCCTTGGCTTCGTTGCCAAGGCTGCCTGATCGCAGACTGGGGATGCCGGACATGCGCTTGGCTTTGTCTTTTTCGCCTTCGATGAAGAGCTTTTCTAAAGAGGCCGTGTGGAGGCAATTTAGCAAGGCTGCGGCAGGCTCGGTGGGCGTGGACTTCGAACGCGAGGTGCGCTGGCCCTCGACACGCGAGGCGGAGCGGAAGAAGACACCGAGCGGCTCCCACTTGTCGCTGAGCACGAAGCCTCCAATGGCATCGTCATCGATGTTGGCATCGTGCTCGAAGGTGCCGCCCGAACCTGCTTTGCTGACAATGCCGCGCGTGAGCGTGGGTGGGGCGAGATTCTTCCGCGTGCTGGTGAGCGGGATGGAAAGAGCGAAGATACTCTGACCGACCTGCGCGGGCTGGCGTGGCAGCAGGCGTGCGGGCTCGACGTCATAGGCGCAGGAGATGAGTGCGAGGCCGAGCTTGGGTTCGGTCTTGATGACTTTGGCAGGCAGGTCTTTGCCATCTTCATGCAAGACGATGGTCTTGGCATCTTTGAGCACGTCGGTCTCGGTGATGAAGTAGCCTTTGCCGATAGGCAAGGCGATGCCCCGTGTGCTGACGAGTTCGATGAGCGGTTCTGCTATGAAAGGCGCGAGCTTCACAGGATCTGCACCGGCGACCATGCGGATGCGCAGCTCGGCATTCACGGCATCGTCGAGCTTCAGATCAAAGGCACGGATGACGGCGGAGTCGCCCTCGGTGGGCTGGAAGGTGCGATTGCCAGCGTAGTAGAGCATCTGTGATTCGAGCTTGTCTCCACGTTCCAGCTTGAGACTGCCTTGAGGGAGAAAGAAGGTCTCGCCGCTGAAGGTCCACGGGCCTTTCGGACCGGTGAGCTGGCTGCCCATGCGGGCGATGTAGCCACCATCGACGACGGTTTGGATCTCGAAGGTCTGCGGTGTGAGCACCTGCGCGCCATTCAAGGCAACTTGGGCTGCTTTGGCGAAGTCCTGGTCAGACGAGGAAAGGGCACTGAGGGCTAGAACGGAGGCTTTGCCATCCGGCAGCTTCAGCAGCACGCGGTCGTCTTTCACGCCGCCGAACTCGGCTTCGATGGTCTTCGTGCCATCGGCGCTGCGCCATTCACGCGCGGCAGCGGAGATGGTGATGAACATGGCCAGGAGTATGAAGCGGCGCATGGGATCGGAGGCTAGGCCGAGTTTGAAAACTGGCAAGTGGACGATCCACCTACTGCTTGGCGATGTTCGCCCGGCCTCCGCGCAGGACAAATTTCTGGATCTTGCCAGTCGCGGTCTTGGGCAGTTCGGTGATGAAGTCGAAGCCGTGCGGCACTTTAAAATGAGCGAGGTGCTCCCGGCAGAAGAGGCGGAGTTCCTCGCTCGTGGCCTGTGCGTCAGCTTTCAACACGATGAATGCATAGGGTGCCTCGCCCCACTTCTCATGGGGCATGCCGACGACGGCGACCTCCTGGATGGCGGGATGTCTGAGCAGTGTTCCCTCGATCTCGATGGAAGAGATGTTTTCACCGCCGCTGATGATGACATCCTTCCAGCGGTCGCGGATCTCGATGTAGCCATCGTCATGCACGACGGCGGCGTCTCCACTGTAGAACCAGCCATTACGGATGGCTTCGGCCGTGGCTTCCGGATCATTGTAGTAGCCCGCCATGACGGCGTTTCCACGAATGATGATCTCACCGAGCGTGGCACCGTCTTGGGGCACTTCGTGGCCTTCATCATCGACCACGCGCACTTCGGCGGCACCGAGATACTCGACACCTTGGCGTGCCTTGATCCTGGCTCGGGACGTGGGGTCGAGATCGGTGTGCTCGGGTCGAGGCTCGCTGATAGTCACGATGGGTGAGACCTCGGTGAGGCCATAGACGTGGGTAATTTCCCAGCCGAGCTCGCCTTCGATGCGCTCGATGGTGGCGGCTGCTGGCGGTGCCCCTGCGG
>JBILPY010000346.1:0-5086 GCA_044373575.1 Prosthecobacter sp.
ATGTCCGCCTGGGTGCGGAAATGAAGCTCGCCCGCTTCGATCTGCATCCGCACTTTGTCGATGGCGCCTTCGGAGATGACGCCGAGGACCGCAATCTCCTCGGCCCCGTGGCTATGCGCCGCATGAGTGCTGCCACAGGGCGCAGCTACGCCGTGGAGGATGTCATCGTCATTGGCGACACCCCGAAGGACATCGCCTGTGCCCACGCCATCGGCGCACGCTGTCTCGCCGTCGGCACAGGCCATTTTGAAGCCGAAGCCCTGCGCGTGCATCAGCCCTGGATGTGTCTGGAAAGTCTCGCACAAACCGAACGAGTGCGTGATCTGCTGCTGAACCCATGAGCCACACCATCCCTGCCGAGTCACGCGCCATGCGGCTATCTCTTGCCGCCGGGTTCCTCATGCTCGTGCTCAAGATGAGCGCTTACCTTCTCACCGGTTCCGCCGCCATTCTTGGAGACGCCGCAGAGTCCGTGGTTCACGTCGCCGCCGTGATCTTCGCCACCTACAGCCTCTGGTTTGCCGCCCAACCGCCGGATGAAAATCACCGCTATGGTCACAGCAAGATCGCCTTCTTCTCCGCAGGGATCGAGGGCGGCCTCATCGTGCTCGCCGCCGTCTTCATCATCTATGAATCCATCCGCCGCTGGATCGGCGGCCTCACCGTTTCCCATCTTGGGGATGGACTCATCCTCACCTTCGCCACGGTGGTCATCAATGGCGTGCTCGGCTGGTATCTCCTCCGCACCGGACGTCGGCACCACTCGCTCATCCTCATCTCCAATGGCCGCCATGTCCTCACCGATGGCTGGACCAGCCTCGGTGCCATCATCGGACTTGGATTGATGCATCTCACCGGCTGGCTCTGGTGGGACCCTGTCTTCGGTCTCATCATGGCGGGAAACATCCTCGTCTCCGGTTATGATCTGCTCCGTCAAAGTGTCGCCGGCCTCATGGATCACGCTGACCCTGGCCTTACCCGCGTCCTCGATGAAGCTCTCGCCCGCGAGACTGCGTCACGTGGCGTCACCTTCCATGCGCTGCGTCATCGCAATGCTGGCAAGGTTCATTATGTCGATGTCCATTTCCTCTTTCCCGATGACATCGCCCTTCGTGAAGCCCACCGCATCGCCACCGACATCGAGCGTGCTGTGATAAAAGCCACTGAGCAGGCCGTGCATATCACCACGCATCTCGAGTGCGTGGGAGATCATGACGAACTCCATCCCGGCGATCAGCTCTGAGCCAGCTCAGACCTCCGTCTTCGTCTTGGAAACCAGCCGCACATCCGTGATGCGCATCGTCTTGTCCACCGCCTTGCACATGTCGTAAATCGTCAGTGCCGCCAGACTCGCCGCCGTCAGCGCCTCCATCTCCACTCCTGTTTGGGCAATCGTCTTCGCCACCGTCGTGATGCGGATGCCGCACTCCTCCATCTCAAAATTCACCGCCACCTTGCTCAGCGCGATCTGATGGCAGAGCGGGATCAGCATCTGCGTCTGCTTCGCCGCCTGGATGCCAGCGACTCGGGCCACCGCCAGCACATCCCCCTTCTTCAAACCATTGTCGCGGATGAGCCCCAGCGTCTCCGCCTGCAACTCGATGAACGCCTCAGCCACCGCCTCACGCGCCATCGGTGGCTTGGCGGAGACATCCACCATGCTGGCACGGCCTTGGTCGTCAGTGTGAGTCAGGGACATCAGGAAAAAGAAAGCCGCAGAGACCACTCGACGCGATCTCTGCGGCCCATGGGAAAAAGGTTACTGAATCTCCACGGACCAGAAGGTCTGCCAGTCGTCCAGATTGTTCAGATCCACGGCACCAGGATTGCAGCCGCCGTCATCCGGCAGACCCACAGCAGCCAGGATGCCCGCACGAGTGTCGTCACCATGGATGTAGCCCATGATGGACTGGTTGTGCTTGTAGAGGTCAGCCTTCGTCAGCTTCACACCGGGCTGGGCTTTCACCCAGGTTTCGAGCTGCACATAGGTCGGCTTCGTGGCGATGAAAGCCTTGAAGGTTTCGATGTTGATGCCCAGCGCGTCGAGGGTCATCTGGTCATAGCCGCAGCCGATGCCAGGATAGTCAGCGTGGAGCTTGCCAGCCGCCGCCAGGGAGGCCTTCTGCCAGAGACGGGGAAGATGCAGCACGCCGAGAGGACCAGCGATGCCGGAGGAGATGAGAGGAACGATTTGGCTCATGGTTTTGATGTTAGTAGTGTCCAAAGAATGGACGGGTGACATACGAACGTGCGGAGCCACTTGATTTGGTCAAGCGACGTGAAAGACATCGCCCACAGAGACCCCTTGGTGCGGGCACAGAGAGCTTCCAGCTCCGCTTCCAGGCCTTCCAGCAGGAGACAAAGCCTTTGGCGAAGTCCTGGGGACGGGCGGTGATCCAGTCTTCGATGATCTCGGGGGTGAACCATTCGCCGCAGGCTGAGTCTCCAGGATTCACAAGCTCTCCCGCGTGAACAGCCTCATCGTCTGGCAATACCCTGCCGATCAGGTCCAGGCCCTCGGCACCCTGGCCGATCGCTCTATGACTCTCCAAGTCACCCTCCAAGAAGGCACCCTCTGGATCAGCGAAGGCGACAAATCCGTGGAGATCACGCCGACGTGTTTGTTTGGTGGGGAATTTTTCACCTGAACGCTGTCAATCATCCTCACCCCTCGTCGGCGAGGCTCATTAGTTCATTCTGCACACTGCACTCTAAGGTGCACCCAAGATCATACGACCAGACTCGGGTGTTAAGGCGTCTTTGTTATTGCTGAGGAAGTGCCCACTGCCGCCTAGGGGTGAGCCTTTTTGAATTAGTATCCCTTTGAAAGCGGGTTTGGCTGGATTGGGCTTGGGCCAGTTCGGAGTGAATGTGCCACTGAAAAGGCCTGTGGTGGTCAAGACTCTGAGAGTGAAGGACGCGTCTTGCGGTGGGGTCTTGGTGATCACGTTGCCTCGTATGCTAAGGTTGGACTTCAAAATGGAAGTGGTGAGCCTGCCATGATCGAAACTGAGAAAAGCGGAATGTGTCATGAGTCCTAATGTCAGATCCAAAGTCTGGCTGGGGTTGTAGAAGGCACCCTGGGCAGGGATGTGCATACCCTGAGGCCAGCCCGATGGATATGGGTGCACTTTGGTGCCAATGGCGGATGGACGGAACCATGTGATGTCGCCAAGCACATCGCTGTATTGTCGGGTAGGATCGAAATAAAGTGTGCCGGTCCATAAACCGCCTTTGACTGTAGCCGCAGCTCCTGGAGTGCTAATCTGAATACAGAACGGAGTGGCATTTCCCAAGACAAAGGCGGAAGTGCCGGTAATGGGTGTGCCATCAGCAAGAACGCCAGTGAGATTGACAGTGCCGCTGGAATTGACTGTGATGCTGGCGAGTCCATCGCCTTGAGGGTAAGCGGAAGGTGACAGACCAGATGCCTGAACCGGCAGACGTAGGGTGTAAAGCGCCCTGGCTGAGCGCGGGCCACCCATAACGGAAGCGGGCACTTTGCTGGTGGCGCTGTAGGTTTGACGTGAGGCTGTGCCTCGGGAGATCATTCCCCCATTCATCAACTCTGCAATGATGGCATCAGATGACAAATCATAGATCAGCCGCAGAGTGCTGTTCCCGACGGAGACAGTGTCACGCCCATTTGTTCCAGCACCTGTCCAGGCGGAGCCATCTCCCAAGAAGGTGGCGGAGACAGGCTGGCTGGCACCATTGATCACAAGCCTGCCAGTAAAGCTGCCTTCGCGGCTGAGGGTGCCGGAGAGCAGGCCCTCAGTGACCACACTAGCAGCCGCTGGAGACTCGGCCCGGAGCAGGCCCAGGAAGCCCGAACTCTGGCCGACAGGAGCGAAAGGCGTGGGCATGAATTCCGCAGTGACGGTGAGATCCGCCGACGGGCTGGCAAAGGTGGCGGTGCTACCTTGGGCAGTAGCGATCAACGGTAAGTTCAACCAGCGACGGAATACATGGCCAGGCTTAGCTTTGGCTGAGAGTGTGACGCTAGAACTAGGCAGCACCTGGAGCACTCTGCCCGCCGAGTTCGAAGCGGTGCCTGGAGGCAGGGGATAGGGGGTGTCCACAGGCTTGATCACTGAGCTCACCGAACCCGCTTCGGAGCTAGATAAGGCGAGGCTCAACTGATAACGGCGCTCGAACTCAAAAGCCCTGGTGGCAGAGGCCTGATTGCCTCGGAGATCATAAGCGGTGACCACCATCGTGTTAGGTCCAGGGGCGGGCGATATGTCTGCGGAGAAAGGCACCGATGTTGGAGACTGGGAGGTCGCCAGCGTGGCGAGTACTGGCGATCCGCCATTGAGAGCCACTTCCACGCGCTCGATGCCCATGGCATCGCCGACGACTCCGGTCATGCGAAAAGGCCAGGCGGCACTGACCTTGGCGCCTGCCGTGGGCGTTGAGATGGACACTGTCGGGCGCTGGCTGTCAGGCGCGCGAATCTCCACCGTAGTTGTACTGATGGGACCAAGCGTGGCACCCGCCGTGGGATTGTACAGAAAAACGGTGAAGCGCTTGTTGTGTTTCGCCTGCGAATCGATCTGCAACTGCACACGGAAGTTCTTGAAGAGCTCTCCTTCGGCAAAAGTGATCGGCCATATTTGGCTACTATAACCTACAGATGGTTCATAGGTGCTGAAATCATAGCCTTCAATGGCGGCAACAAAAGGAGGCACTTTGGAGGCGACACCATCGTCCATACTCAGCCCGAGCTGGCACGGACGGGTGCCATTGCGGATGACCCTCAGATCCACATGGGTGGTCAGGTTGGTCACTGGATAGGTGGCCTGCTCGAACTGAACTTCACCTCCAATGGCACCGCGTCCAGTGAGTCGTAGCGTGAAGGTACTTTCATCCTCATCGTTGGTGAGAAGAGTGAGCACTCCCTCGCGTGTGCCGAGAAGAGACGGGGTGAAAATGACAGCGAAGGGCGCCGAGGCACCTGGTGCCAGCACGGCGGCGGGCTGGGTGGAAACGCTGTAGTCGGCCGCACCAGAGACAGTGGCGAAGTTCGGTGCCGTCGCAGTCAGTCGCAGGACCTTGCTTCCCACGTTGCGCAGTGTCAGGGAGA
>JBILPY010000347.1:0-5085 GCA_044373575.1 Prosthecobacter sp.
GCGGGCACTCTTGCCCGCAGTGGATGCGTTTTCAGTGCGGGCAGGAGTGCCCGCATCACTTCCTGCGAGCATCTGCTTCGCCGTTTCGACCAAAAGCGGCGCGATCTGTTTCGCATCGAGCTTCGTGCGCTGGGCGACGAGCTTTTCGGCGACGGCGGCGCGGGATTTTTCGTGGGTGAGGAGCGTTTGAAGGGCTTCGCCGACGCCGGGCTCGGCGGGGAACTGGGCGAGGCGGAGGAGTTCCTCGTCATTCGGAGCGCGGTCGAGCTGCGGGAGCAGTTTGGCGACTCGCGAGGCGCTGGCCTTCGGCTCCAATGCGAGCGAGGCGAGCACGCGGGCCTCCACGGGCAGTTTCGCGGCGGCTTCGGAGTCGAGGAACTTCGCGACGACATCGGGATGACGCTCCAAGAACATGCGGACGAGGAAGCGCTCGAACTCGCGGTCGTAGGCCTCGCGCACGGGGATTTGCTTCGTGCCGCGGGAGGATTGGATGGTGGGGCCGTTGGTGAGGCTTGGTTTGGCGAAGGCGAGGAGGTGTTCGATGATGTGCGACCGCTCTGATTCCTTGGTCATCGGAAAGTCGAGTGGAATGGCAAGACCTTGAATAGCCTCGAACCGAACTTCTGGATCGGCATCCTTGCTGGCAGACCCTAACTTTGCCTTGTCCTCAGGGGAAGTGCCGCCGCTCATGAGTTCCGAGGCCAACACGTTGCCAGCAACACGCATAGTTTGGCGCCTCAGATTTCGATTGGGCTCTTTATCGAGGTCAATTCCATCACTTGATGCAATCGGTGTTCCCAGCGCCTCCTTGAGCCAAAATGCTTGAACTCGTTTAGCTGCGGATTGGCTTGAATCTGCGACAATCTTTTTCAGCGTGGGCAGTGTTCCTGCGTCGCCTTGGTCAAATAATGTCTGCCAAGCCAGATGCGCCTTTGCGACAGGCTCTTTGCCAAGCGACGCGACAAGCTCCTCGGTGCTCAGCTTGGTGAAATCAGCCACTTCGGTCTTCGCGGCCTTCGTTTTCACACGCCAAATGCGTCCCCGCGTCTTGTCACGATCCGGATGCGCACGTGGCACCTCGTTGTGGGAAATGATCTTGTTGTACCAATCGACGATGTAGATGCAGCCGTCGGGGCCGTTGGTGAGGGCGACGGGGCGGAAGAAGGGATCGTCGCAGGTGATGAGGTCGGGGAGCTGGGCGAGCTTCCAATACGCGCCGTCGCGATGCATGGCGAGGGTTTGGATCTTCGAGATGATGGGATTGGCGACGGCCATGGTGTGCGCGGCCTCTTTGTCCTTCAGCGGTCCGCTTTCGATGAGCGCGAGACCGCTCAAGCCGGTGCCGCCCATGCGCACGTCGGTCTGCGGGGGGAAATCGGGCTGGTAGCTCTTTTTGAGGGCCTCCATGCCGCCGGGGTAGTAAGCGTATTCGTGGAAGGGCATGACGGGGTAGCCGTAGTCGTTCGCTTCCTGGATGAAGGTCTCGCCTTCGCCGGTGATGACGAGGCCCCAGATGTTGTTCGGGCCGGTGCTGATGACTTCAAACTCGCTGCCATCGGGTCGCATGCGGGCCATGCTGCACTTGGGCCAATCGACGACGACATCGCTGCCGGGTTTGTGGACTTTGCTGTTGTTGAAGAGGCCCTGCGCCATCCAGATCCAGCCGCCGGGGGCCCGCGTGAACTGATGCGGAAAGAGGTGCGAGTCCTGCACGCCGAAACCGGTGAGCACGACGTCGAAGGTATCCGCCTTGCCGTCGCCGTTGGTGTCTTTGTAGAGCTTCAAATCGTGGCCTTGCTGCACGTAGCAGGTATCGCCCGCGCCCCAGGGCAGGATGCCGAGCGGGATGGCGAGTCCGTCGGCGAAGACGGTGCCGTTGGTGAGTCCACCCGCGGGAATCTTTCCATTCAAAGACTCCCGCGGATAGACGAGCACCTTGTCCTTGCCCTTGCCCGCATACACCGCCTCGGCAGCGGCGGGGTTTTCATTCGAATCGACAGGATACTCGAGCGCGGTCTGTGTCCACAGGCGGCCGCGTTGGTCGAAATAAACGCTGACGAATTTGCCGAGGCCTTCGCTCTCCTGCACGACGAGCTCGATTTCGTAGCCTTCGGGGAGGTGGAAGAGCTTTTGCTGCTCGGCGGCGGTTTTGGAGGTGCCTTGGACGTCGTTGTAGCTGATGTCGCGCTTCGGCTTGGCGGCATCGGCCTGCGGTTTCGGCGGCAGTTTGGCCTTCATGCCTTCGATGCCGCCGATGCTCTGCCAAGTGGGCGCACCGGGCGTGGCGGGCAGTTCTTCAATCGTGACATCTTTGACCTGCACGAGGCAAGCGCCGCCACTGTGCACCTGCGGGGCGATGTGGCCATCGAGGGCGATGTTCGGATCGGCCTCGGTGTAGTCCATGCAGTGGACGCCATTGATCCAAGTCTGGATGCGCGGGCCTTCGGCGCGAATGCGGTATTCGTTCCAGCCGAAGACGTCGATGGCCTTGTCGAGCGCGGCCTGCTGCTCGGGCGTGGGTGCCCAGATGACTTTGTTGCGGCGGTGCTCGTCGTAGATTTTACCGAACCAGCCCGCGCCGCAGTCCACCTGATAGCCGCTCATGGCGCTGCCCTCGCGCACGCTGCGGATCTGGATGCCGCTATTCAACATGCCGGTCTTCGGATCGCCGCTGACCTTGATTTTGAGCTTCAGCTCGAAGTTTTGATAAGACTTCTTCGTGCTGATGAAGTCGTTCTTTTTGATCTTCTCCGTCGTGGAGCCGCCGGTGATGACACCGTCCTCGACCCGCCACATGGCAGGATCAAAGTCCCAGCCGTCGAGGGATTTGCCGTCGAAGAGAGACACGGGCTCCGCATGGCAGAGAGCGGAGAGCAGAGAGCAGAGAGCCAGAAGAGAGAGTGGTCGGCGCATGGTCAGGAGAATACGAGAAGAAGTCCACAGGCTAGCAGGCCGCCATGCACGGTGTCATGCCTGAAATGCACCTACCCGCTCAGACACCTCAATGAGGCATCCTTATCTTGCCTGAAGATCAGCACTGTGACATACAATCCCATGGTGAACTTTATTGGATTGCTTCGGCGGGCAGCTCCCATCCTTACCCTGTCGGTGTTCCTTGGAATCCTCCTGCCGATGGCAGTTCAGGGAGCATCTGGTGATTCGAATCTTGGCTTCCGGCAGACCATTGTTGGTGATGTCTTCGCCATTGCGGAACAGCCGGACGGCAGGATTCTGGTCGGTGGCAATCTCCGCTATCAGAATGGCTTGGCGACTGCTCATATTGTCCGCTGCCATCAGGATGGTTCGTCGGATGCCAGCTTCCAGGTGACGACGAATGGTTCGGTCATGACAATCGTCCTCGATTCGCAGGGGCGCATTTACATGGGCGGTTCATTCAGTCAGGTGAATGGCCAGTCACAGTCTTCTGTGGCCCGCTTGTTTCCCGACGGCACCCTGGATAGTTCATTCGCCCTGCAATCGGTCGGTAATGTGAACTGCATGGCACTTCTGTCTGATGGGCGTTTGCTTGTGGGTGCCCACCAACATGGCATTTACCGCGTGTCGTCCACAGGAGCTATTGATCCTGATTACGCCGTCACGCTCACCGGGGCACCTTGGTCGCTTTGTGTACAGAATGATGGAGGTGTCATCGTCGGTGGTGACATCACCAGTCTGAATGGAAGCGCGGCATCCCATCTCCTTACGGCCTGGAACTGTGATGCTGGAAATGTGGTCTATGCAGTGACACCGGATGCTCAGGGCAACCTTCTCGTCGGTGGCTCCTTTACCACTTTGGGCGGTGTCTCCCGCTCACGTTTGGCCCGTGTCACCAGTGCAGGTGTGGTGGATTCGACCTTCAATCCAGCCCCCAATGGCAGCGTGTACAGCATTCTTGCGCTGGCGAATGGGCAGTGCCTTGCGGGGGGAAGTTTTTCCTCGGCAGGCGGGGCTTCACGCACGGGTGTGGTTTGCCTGAATGCGTCAGGCACCGCTGATCCCGCCTGGGTCAACTCAGGGCAAATCTCCGTGCGTGCTCTCTGCCTGCAAAGATCGGGCGACCTGCTTGTGGGCAAACTCAGTTCCGCCAATAGCCTGAATGCTTTGACCCCTTCACTCCGTGCTTTGAAAGGCGGACTCTTCACGAGTCGGCTCCAGTTTGATGCACCGGACACGGTAAGTTGGGTGCGGGAAGGATTCACCGGGAGTCTTCACATGGCCTCGCTGGAATCGAGCCCCGATCATGGGGCCTCATGGCTGCCTTTGGGCCCGATGACTCAAACGGGCAACCTTTGGCAGGCAGTGGTAGCCGCGCCTCCAGATGGCACACTGATGCGCGCCAGAGGCTATGTGACAGGTGGGATGGGAAACGCCTCTGGGCACTGGGTTCACAGCTATGTCGTGAAAGGTTCGTCCACTCCGGAAATCCGAGTCAGACTCGAAGGCGGGAGCGAACTGGTGGACGGCACAGGAACCCTCGGATTCTACGTCCCGAAGGAGCCAAAGCGGTTCATTATCGAGAACATCGGCAATGCACCGCTCCTATTAGGCAACCCAGGTTTCCGAGACCTTTCCTCGGGCGTCTCCGACCCTTCTATCCCGCCTTTCCAACTGAACCTCCAGGCATTCCAAAGCGTGCTGGCTCCGGGTGCAGCCACATCGGTGGACATCCTTTATGACCCCCCGATCTCGCCTTACGCATCTCGCTTTGGGACGCTCTTCTTTCCAACCAATGATCAGAATGAGTCGGATTTTGATATCGCACTGGCTGGAGCCGATTTCCCTAGTTCGCGAAGTGCCTTGGGTGCTATAGAACTTCAATGGTTGGCCCCGGGGGGGAACTTTTCAAGAACTCTCGTGAACCATGGTTTCCATTCGGAGTGGCCGAGCTACACCATGACCATCCCAGCGAATCTGATGAATGCTGAATTGTGGTTTTGGGTAGGTGAATCCGATCCTCTCTCAAGAGTCACCTTCATGGTCAATGGTCAGCCATTTCCCTTTGGCGGAGACATCGCTCTTTCACGAGCAGGCTCTCAGCAGATCACGATCACTTCCACGGCTCCTGACGGGGTCACGACCAGCACC
>JBILPY010000033.1:0-16392 GCA_044373575.1 Prosthecobacter sp.
TTCGTAACGACCGACGAAGTTAACGGCGGACTTCACTTTGAGCTTCACCCAGCGGCTGAGGGAAAAGCTCTCTTTGCCGCGAATGTGCCGCCACCAGTTGTAGAGGCGATTGACGCGCAGGAGGATGTTGTAGCCGATGCCGCCGAGCTTGGCGATCCAGGGATGGTTCGTGGTGACGTGGTCGAAACCGTCGCCATGGACGATGAGGTAATCGCCGCGCTTTGTGTGGTGGATGTGCTCGCCGGTGATGCGGAAATTATCGAGCTGAATGGGGATGAAGCGGTCGAGGATGTCGTCGTGATTGCCACGCAGGTAGAGGATCTCGGTGGCCTCCTTTTCCATCTTCTTGAGCACGGTGCGGAGGAAGCCTGTGTGGCCTTTGTTCCAGCCGCCAAGTCGGCGCAGATGCCAGGCATCAATGATGTCGCCATTCATGATGAGCTGGTCGCAGTAGATGTGGCGGATGAAGTGGGATGCCTGTGCGGCTTTGCAGTCCGGCATGCCGAGATGCACATCGGAGATGATGAGAGTGCGTACGCGCAGCTTGGTCTTCTGCCGCGTGGGGTCCACGGGCAGGTCGGCGGGTTCTTCGGCGGCGAGGTCACTCATGAGATGGATGGGGTGGCGGCTTTGGAGGCAATGGCGGTTTGGAGTTCGCCTTCAAACTGCTCGATGACGCGCTTCCAGCCATAGTCGCTGGCGGCCCGGCGCGCGAGATCGCGTATCGAAGCAGAGTCCCAGCTCGCGGCAGCCTCGCGGGTGGTTTGCAAAAAGGCCTCTTCCTTCTCAAAAGGGGCGAGCCAGCCGTTCTGGCCGTGTTTGATGACCAGACGTGGAGCGGCGTAGTCGTAGGCGACGGTGCTGAGGCTGCTGGACATGGCTTCCAGCACGACGTTTCCGAAGGTCTCGCTGGAGCTGGGAAAGAGGAAAACATCACCACTGGCATAGCACTCGGCGAGTTCGGCGCCACGTTTCGCGCCGACGTAAATGCACTCGGGATGCTCGGTTTGCAGTGGCTTCAGGCGCGGGCCATCGCCGACGACGACGCAAGGCGCACCGGGATGCACCTCACGGAAAGCGGCGAAGGCGCGCATGAGCAGCGGGAGGTTCTTTTCTGCGGCTACTCGACCGACATAGATGGCGACTGGCGTCTTGTCATCAGTACCCCACGAGGCGCGCAGAGCACTACTGCGGTGATCTGGCGAAAAGAGTTCCGTATCCACGCCACGCCCGAGCACGCCGACGTTCTGGATACCCCAGCGCTCCAACATGGCTGCGGTGTCGGGGCTCGGGGTGAGGGTGCGGAAGGTCTGATTGTGGATGCTGCGCAGAAGGCCCGTGGCGACAGTCTCCAATCCCGGGAGGTGATAGTCCTCGAGATAGGTTTGGAAGTTCGTGTGAAAGCCTGACACCACCGGGATACCCATCTTCGCCGCAGCGCGGATGCTGGCGATACCGAGCGGAGTCTCGGTGGCCACGTAGAGCACATCGGGCTTCATTTCCTCAAACTTCGCCTGCATCTGCCAGGTGGTGCTGATGCCAATTCGCAGCCCAGGATACCCCGGCAAAGGCATGGCCATAACGACGTGACGACGCAGCGGGTCAGCTTCCCCATCGGCGGGCACCGTCGTCACGATCTCCACCTCATGCCCACGCGCAGCCAGACCCGCAGCGAACGTCGAGAGCGACCTCGCCACGCCGTTGATGTCCGGCGGGTAGGTGTCAGTGATGAGCATCAGCCTCATGGCAGAAGAGAGAGAACGGTTCGACGACAAAGGAAAGATGGCTGACGAAAAGCAGAAAAGGCCTCCGGCAAACGTGCCTACGGTGACGAATGCGTCACCGTGGGTTCGGTGTGCTGGCGGCTCATCTGTCCCCCCATGTGACGCAGTCGTCACCAAGAAATGTTTGTGACAAAGCCCCCTCACCGCGTAAACCAGCAGAACTATGAGCAAGATTTTGGTGGTCGATGATGAACCGGATATTTCCGAGCTGATTTCCCTGCACATGCTGAGGGAGGGACACGAATGTCACTGCCTCATGAACGGGCTGGAGGTCATGCCCGCCGCCCTGGAGCAGCAGCCCGACCTCATCGTTCTAGATCTCATGCTGCCTGGACTGGATGGGATGAGCACTTTCAAACGTCTGCGTGCCGACAGCCGCACCCGCAACATCCCGGTGATCATGCTCACGGCGAAAACCCAGACCACGGACCGCATCAACGGCCTGGAACTCGGTGCCGACGACTACCTGACGAAGCCGTTCTCCCCCCGCGAACTAGCGCTGCGCATCACCGCCATTCTGCGCCGCACGAAGAAGGTCACCCACATCTCCGAAGTGAAGACGGGGGACTTCCATCTTGACCGTAAGAACATGAAGTTCTTCCACAAAGGCAACCCCATCGATCTCACGACCACCGAGTTCAAACTGCTCGCCGTGCTGATGGAAAACACATCGGCCGTCCATACCCGAGCCGATCTGCTGCGCGAAGTCTGGGGCTACTCCGACGACGTGGCCACCCGCACGCTCGACACGCACATCAAGCGCCTGCGGGAAAAACTCGGCGAGGCTGGCAAGCACGTCGTCACTGTCCGTGGCACAGGGTATCAATTCTGCATGGATGCACCAGTGGCAATGGCTGTAGCTGTAGCCGCTTGAGGAGAACTGTCGTGGTCGAACTGGATCGTCACCCGGACCTGATGAATTTTCCGTCATTCGGATTTCGTCATTCGTCGTTCATGCACGATTAAATCCGCCCCTTCCTGCATCGTCCCCCATGACCCTCTTTCTCACCGCCGCTCTCATTGCACTCGCCTATTGGGCATGGAGCAGTGAGAAAAAATGGCGGCGGCGCATGGAGAGTGTCACGCAGGCGGCTGGGCTGAAGGTCTTCGAAGCAGACAAGCTCGCGGCGAAGTTCATCGGGCTTCAGGAAAGCAGCCAGGCGCTGATCAAAGAAGAATATCTTCGTCGGCTGTTCGAGTCCCTGCTTCAGGAAATCCGCCAGGGCGTGGCCATCGTGGATGACCAGATGCGCATCAAGTTTGTGAACCGGACGCTCGCCCATCTCTTTCACAAGACGAGCATCCAGCGCGGACGGACCTTGATCGAGGAGCTGCAGGATCATCAGGTTACCAGCATCGTGCAGGCAGCTCTCACTGATCAACGCCGCACGGTGCGAGAAGTCGAGCTTTCCACCGCGAACAACGCGAATGGCCGCAACAGCCGCCATTTCCTCATCGAAGCCGCACCTTTGCCTGCCAAGGCCGAGCGCGGTGCTTGGCTCATGATTCACGACGTCACCGAGCAGGTCATGGCGGAGCAGGTGCGGAAGGACTTCGTTGCGAATGCCTCCCACGAACTGCGCACGCCACTCACGCTCATCAACGG
This sequence comes from Prosthecobacter sp., assembly GCA_044373575.1. Lineage (GTDB taxonomy): Bacteria > Verrucomicrobiota > Verrucomicrobiia > Verrucomicrobiales > Verrucomicrobiaceae > Prosthecobacter. The sequence goes on from JBILPY010000033.1 coordinate 3,391, forward strand.
CTACATCGAGACGTTGCAAAGTGGCGTGCTCAAAGACGAGGCCTCCCTCCAGCGCTGCTACGACGTGATGGAGAAGCACGGCAAGCGCATCATCCGCATCATCGAGGACATGCTCACCATCTCGCGCCTCGAGAACGGCAGCTCCGCGCTGAACATCGAACCCTTCACCGTCCGCGGCTGCGTGCAGGACGCGCTCGATCACCTCGCGCCGATGCTCGAAGGTCGTGACACGCTCATCGACCTCGACTTCCCCGCCGACGGCGGCCCCATGCAGGGCGACCGCTTTTACTGGGATCAGGTCTTCACGAACCTCATCGAGAACTCGATCAAAGAGAACCCGAACCCCGGCCTCGTCATCAAAGTCAGCGGCCAGTGGTTCAGCGACCATTGCGTGCTGCGAGTGAGTGACAACGGCATCGGCATCGCCGCGCACGACCTCCCCTTTGTCTTCAAACGCTTCTACCGCGGCCACAAGCATCACAGCCCGCAGATCAAAGGCACCGGCCTCGGCCTCAGCATCGTCCGCCGCGCCATCGAGGCGCACGGCGGAACGCTGGATCTCACCAGCACGCCGGGTGTGGAAACAACCTTCACGATGAGGCTGCCTCTGCTGCGGCCAATGGCTGAGATCAAGGCTGCAGTCTGAATCACACCGCCACCTGGAGCTTGAACGGCGCGGCTTTGAAAACCACCGGCGTGGTCTCCTGAATCAATTCGCCATCCAGCTCGTAAGGCGCTGCTGGTTCGGCCACGACGGTGAACTCGCGCACCTGGAGATAATCAAGATCCAGTGCCGTCTCGTAGCCGCGCTCAAGCAGTGCCCGGACCATCTGGGCAAACTCCCAGCCGCTCAGTTGGCGAAAGATGAGCAGGTCGAGCAAACCGTCCTGATTGTCCGCTTTCGGGAACACCTTCACCGGCCCGCCATAGTGCTTGCCAGAGCCGATCAAAACCACGCTGCCATGCATGTCGGGCCGGCCTTCGATCTTCACCGTCAGCACGGGCGGTTTGCGACCCAGCACCTGCACGGCGGACACGACATAGCTCAGCGGCCCCAGCTTCTTTTTCCGCTCCCACGGCGTCTCCTGGATGATCTCCGCATCGAAGCCCACCCCCGCGAGCTGCACAAAGTAATGCTCATTCGCCTGCCAGAGATCAATCTCGCGCAGCCGACCGCTGCTGATCTTCTGCCAGCACGCTGAGATGTCTGCCGAGGGCATCCCAAGCTCCAGTGAAAACACATTCATCGTCCCTACCGGCAGCACGCCGAGCGCGGTGTGTTTTTCGCCTGGAGCACGCTCCGCATTCACACGGCAGATGCCCTGCAGCACCTCGTTCATCGTCCCATCACCGCCTGCCGCCACCACGAGCCCGCGTCCCTCACGCGCCAGCTTTTCAGCGATGGCCGTCGCTTCGCCGGGTGCCTTTGTCATGATCAGTTCGGGCTCCGGCGATAGGGCACGGATCGCCATTTCACGTGCAGCCGCCTGCGTGCTGCGCGCGGCGGGATTCAGGATGACAGGGATGCGGTCGGACATGCCGGGCGCGGTTATGAAACCGGATGAGCGCGGGCACAAGTGACAATGCTCGCACTCCTTGCATCTACCTCACGGCATGATTGAATGCGCTCCCCATCATGAGAGACGACCCCACCGTGCCCGCCGACGCCCGTTTTGAGACGCGCGCCATCCATGTCGGCCAGGATTACCGCCGCGAGACTGGCGCGGTCATCCCGCCCATCTACATGACCTCGACCTTCGAGACGGGGAACCCGGGCAGCTTTGACTACACCCGCAGCGGCAACCCGAACTTCCGCAATCTCCAGACCACGCTCGCCAGTCTGGAGAACGCGAAACATGCCACCATCTTTGCCAGCGGCGTCTCCGCCATCACCGCCATCGCCTTCGGATTGAAAGCGGGCGACACCATCATCTCGGAGCAAAACATCTACGGCTGCACCTACCGCCTCTTTGAGCGCGTGCTGCGGAAGTTCGGCGTCAGCATCAAGTATGTGAACCTCGCCAACCCGGCGAACTACGGCCTCATCGCCGAGCTGAAACCCGCGCTGCTCTGGCTGGAGTCCCCCACGAATCCGCTGCTCAAGATCCTCGACATCCGCGCGCTGTCGGACGCCGCCCACAGCGTCGGCACCGCCGTCGTCGTGGACAATACCTTCGCCTCCAGCCTGCTGCAAAAGCCGCTCGATCTCGGTGCCGACCTCTCCCTGCTCAGCACCACGAAATACACGAACGGTCACTCCGACGCCCTCGGCGGCGCGGTTTGCAGCAACAGCGACGAATGGCAGGAGAAGATGATCTTCGCCCAAAAAGCACTCGGCCTGCAACCCAGCCCCTTCGATACCTGGCTCACCTCACGCGGCGCGAAGACTGAGGCCCTCCGCATGGAGCGGCACAATGCCAACGCCCTCACGCTCGCCACGCGACTCGAAGCCCACAAGCGCGTGAAGTCCGTCCGCTACCCCTTCCTCCCCAGCCATCCGCAGTATGCACTCGCGAAGAAGCAGATGACCGGCGGCAGCGGCATGTTGCTCGCCGACTTCGGCCACACTCAGGACGGCGCGCTCGCCTTCATCCGCCGACTGCATCTCTTCACCCAAGCCGAAAGCCTCGGCGGCATCGAAAGCCTCGTCTGCCACCCCGCCACCATGACCCACGCCTCCATCCCGAAAGACATCCGCGAAGCCGCCGGCATCACCGATGGCCTGATCCGCTTCTCCGTCGGCATCGAGCACGTCGAAGACCTCTGGTCGGACATTGAGCGGGCGTTAGCGGCGGGGTAATTTTTGGAAGCTGTCTTTTATGCCGAAGACCTACCATTGTTGGCGCTGCCAACGCCCGATGCCTATGCTGACCGAGAAGGAATGGGCCGTAGTGGCGCGTCTGTTGCATGAAGGATTTGAACCTGTTCGGGACACTTCTATCCCGAAAGCGAAACGCGAAGCGGCGTTCAGGACGTGGGGCAATGCGGCATGTGAAAAGTACTTCGAGCTAACCGGCGTGTGTGAAACAAACCCCAATGCACTCTGGCATCATCGACTCTCGGAATATGGCCCAGAGTGCTCGAAGTGTGGTCATCTGCTGAGAACGCCCAAAGCTTCGTTTTGCGCCAACTGTGGTCATAGGCCCGAAAGTTAAAAGCCCAGGATTCTAGCGAATCCTGGGCTTTGGAAGCTGACTTCAGCGGATAGGGCCGATCACGGCAAGCTCGTCGCGCCCATGAGGAAGCGGTCGCATTCGCGGGCGGCGCCGCGGCCTTCGTTGAAGGCCCAGACGACGAGGCTTTGACCACGGCGGCAGTCGCCGGCGGCGAAGACACCGGGGAGGCTGGTGGTGTATTTCTCGTGCTCGGCTTTGATGTTGCTGCGCGGGTCGGTTTCGACGCCGAGGGCTTCGACGAGGGGCTGCTCGGGGCCGAGGAAGCCCATGGCGAGCAGGACGAGCTGTGCGGGGAGGACTTTTTCGGTGCCGGCGATCTTCTGGGGGCCGAAGTTGCCTTTGTCGTCCTTCTTCCACTCGACATCGACGACGTGGACGGCCTTCACGTTGCCGTCGGCGTCGCCTTCGAAGTGGGTGGCGGTGGTGAGATAGACGCGGGGATCGTCGCCGAACTTGGCGGCGGCTTCTTCCTGGCCGTAGTCCATCTTGTAGGTCTTGGGCCACTCGGGCCATGGGTTGTTCGCGGCGCGGGTGAGCGGCGGTTTGGCCATGATTTCGAGCTGGGTGACGCTGGTGCAGCCGTGGCGGATGCTGGTGCCGACGCAGTCGGTGCCGGTGTCGCCACCGCCGATGATGACAACGTCCTTGCCGTCGGCGGTGATGTATTTGCCGCTGGGGTCGAGCACGGCTTTCGTGTTCGCGGTGAGGAAGTCCATGGCGAAGTGGATGCCCTTCAATTCGCGGCCGGGGATGGGAAGATCGCGTGGCTTGGTAGCTCCGGTGGCGACGACGATGGCGTCGAAGTCTTTGCGGAGCTGCTCGGCGGTGATGTCGGTGCCGACATTGACGTTGCACTTGAAGGTGACGCCTTCGTCTTCCAGCAGCTTCACGCGGCGGAGGACGACTTCGTTCTTATCCAGCTTCATGTTGGGGATGCCATACATGAGGAGTCCACCCGGACGGTCGGCGCGCTCGAAGACGGTGACGGTGTGGCCGGCTTTGTTGAGCTGCGCAGCGGCGCTGAGGCCGGCGGGGCCGGAGCCGATGATGGCGACGGTCTTGCCTGTGCGCTTTTCAGGCGGCTCGGGTTTCACCCAGCCTTCTTCCCAGCCTTTGTCGATGATGCTGACCTCGATGTTTTTGATCGTGACCGGCGGCTCGTGGATGCCGAGCACGCAGGAGCCTTCGCAGGGGGCTGGGCAGACGCGGCCGGTGAACTCGGGGAAGTTGTTGGTCTTGTGCAGGCGGTCGAGCGCCTCCTTCCAGAGGCCGCGATAGATGAGATCATTCCACTCAGGGATGATGTTATTGATCGGGCAGCCGCTGGCCATGCCGCTGATCATCACGCCGCTGTGGCAGAAGGGGATGCCGCAGTCCATGCAGCGCGCGCCTTGGTTTTTGAGCTGCTGCTCGGGCAGGTGCAGATGGAATTCCTTCCAATCTTTGATGCGGAGCAGTGGATCGCGGTCTGCGGGGAGTTCGCGGTCGAATTCGATGAAGCCGGTTGGTTTTCCCATGGTCTCTGGTCTGTGAAAAAAGTGATGTCTGTGGGGTTCGGGTCGTGCGGGGCTAGATGCTAGCTCCCTCCGATGCGGGCGACGTCGCGGGCGTTGGCTTCAAAGGCGGCGTTCAGGGCGTCGTCGCCAGTGAGGCCGTCGGAGTTGGCTTTTTTGATGGCCTTGAGCACGCGTGCGTAGTCACGAGGCATCACTTTGACGAACTTCGGCACCATCTGCTCCCAGAGGGCGAGAACCTTGAAGGCCTTCTGGCTCTTGGTGAGGTCGGCGTGCTTTTTGATGAGGTCGTAGAGAGCTTCGATCTCTTCTTTGTCATCGAGCTTTTCGAGATCGGCCATGCTGGTGTTGCAATGGTTGGCGAAGTCGCCCTCCTCATCGAGCACATAGGCGACACCGCCGCTCATGCCTGCGGCGAAGTTGCGGCCCGTGCTGCCGAGAACGACGACGCGGCCTCCGGTCATGTATTCGCAGCCGTGGTCGCCCACGCCTTCGACGACGGTATCGACACCGCTGTTGCGGACGGCGAAACGCTCGCCAGCCCTGCCGCGCAGGAAGAGCTCGCCACTGGTCGCGCCATAGAGCGCTGTGTTGCCAGCGATGATGTTTTCATCGGCGGCAAAGGTGGAGGCTTCCGGCGGATAGATGACGATGCGGCCGCCGCTTAGGCCCTTGCCGATGTAGTCATTGCCGTCGCCTTCGATCTCAAGCGTGACGCCTTTCGGGACGAAAGCGCCGAAGCTCTGACCGGCGGTGCCTTTGAACTTGAGATGCACGGTGCCGTCCGGCAGGCCGTGCCAGTGGCGCTTGGTGATCTCGTTGCCGAGAATCGTGCCGACGGTGCGGTTGACGTTGCGGATGGAGAGTTCGGCAGTGACTTTTTCGCCCTTCTCGATGGCTGGTTTGCAGATGTCGAGGAGCTGAGTGATGTCGAGGCTGCGGTCGATGCCGTGGTCTTGGATCTCGGTGCAGAAACGGCCCACGTCATCGCTGACATCGGGACGATAGAGCAGGTTCGTGAGGTCGATGCCTTTGGCTTTCCAATGTTCGACAGCGGCGTGAGGCTCCAGCACATCGGTGCGGCCCACCATTTCATTGAGGGTGCGGAAGCCGAGCTCGGCCATGAGCTCGCGCACTTCCTGGGCGATGAAGCGCATGAAGTTCGCCGCGTGCTCGGGATCGCCGGTGAATTTGGCGCGGAGTTGTGGGTCCTGGGTGGCGACGCCGACCGGGCAGGTATTCAGATGGCAAACGCGCATCATGATGCAGCCGAGCGTGACGAGCGGAGCAGTGGCAAAGCCAAACTCCTCAGCGCCGAGCAAGGCGGCGATGATGACATCGCGGCCGGATTTCATCTGGCCGTCCGCCTCGACGACGATGCGGCTGCGGAGGTTGTTCAACACGAGCGTCTGGTGTGTCTCGGCGAGACCGAGTTCCCAAGGCAGACCGGCGTGTTTCACCGAGGTTTGTGGGGAGGCACCGGTGCCTCCGTCGAAGCCGGAGATGAGAACGACATCGGAGTGCGCTTTGGCCACGCCAGCGGCGATGGTGCCGACGCCGACTTCGGAGACGAGCTTCACGCTGATGCGGGCCTCGCGGTTCGCATTTTTCAGGTCGTGGATGAGCTGCGCCAAGTCCTCGATGGAATAGATGTCGTGATGCGGAGGCGGCGAGATGAGGCCGACGCCCGGCGTGGAGCCGCGCACCTTCGCGATCCAGGGATACACCTTCGATCCAGGGAGCTGGCCGCCTTCACCGGGCTTCGCGCCCTGGGCCATCTTGATCTGGATTTCGCGTGCCTGGCTCAGATACAGGCTGGTGACGCCGAAACGACCGGAGGCCACCTGCTTGATGGCAGAGTTTTTCGAATCGCCACGCTCGTTTGTCCAGGTGAAGCGGGCTTCGTCTTCGCCGCCTTCGCCCGTGTTTGATTTGCCGCCGATGCGGTTCATCGCGATGGCGAGGGATTCATGCGCTTCGCTGGAGATGGAGCCATAGCTCATCGCGCCTGTTTTGAAGCGCTTCATGATCGAGTCGATGGACTGCACTTCCTCGATCGGCACCGGAGTGCGCTTCTTGAAGTCCAGCAGACCGCGCAGCGTGTAGTGCTGCTTGATCTGCGTGTTCACCAGCGCGGTGTATTGCTTGAAGGTCTCGTAGTTGCCGGTGCGGACTGCCTTTTGCAGGGTGTGGATCGTGAGCGGGTTGAAAAGGTGGGCTTCACCTTCTTTACGCCACTGGTAATCACCGCCGACATCGAGCGCGTGGACTTGGGAATCGCGATCTGGGAAGCCGCGCATGTGGCGCTGGATGGCTTCTTCGGCGATGACCTTGATGTCGCTGCCTTCGATGCGGGTAGCGGTCCAGGAGAAGTACTTGTCCACCACGCTCTGGCTGAGGCCGACAGCTTCAAAGATCTGCGCACCGCGATAGCTCTGCATCGTGGAGATGCCGATCTTCGAGGCGACTTTGATCACACCTTTCGTGGCGGCTTTGATGAAATTGTACACCGCCTTCTTGATATCCACACCGACGAGCAGCCCCTGGCTGATCATGTCGTCGAGCGTTTCAAAAGCGAGGTAAGGATTGATGGCTCCGCAGCCGTAACCGATCAGCGTGCAGAAGTGATGCACTTCGCGCGGCTCGCCGGACTCCAGCACGAGATCGCACTGGGTGCGGGTGCCTTTGCGGATGAGGTGATGATGCAGCCCGCCGACGGCAAGCAACGCCGGGATGGCCGCGCGATCAGCGCGCACGCCGCGGTCGGAGAGGATGAGGATGTTCCAGCCCTGGGTGACGAGTTCGTCTGCCTTGGCGCAGATTTTTTCCATCGCCTTCTCCATGCCCGCCGCGCCCTTCTTTGGATCAAAGAGGATCTCGATGGTGGCAGACTTGAACTGGCCCTCGGCCACGCTCTTGAGCTTAGCGAGGTCTTCGTTGCTAAGAATCGGCGTCTTGAGCTCGATCAGGTGGCAGCTTTCAGGCTGAGGATCGAGCAGATTGCCCTCCGCGCCGATGGTGGTGACAGGGGAGGTGACGATCTCCTCGCGGATGCAGTCAATGGGCGGGTTCGTGACCTGCGCGAAGAGCTGCTTGAAGTAATCGTAGAGCAGCTTTGATTTGTTCGAGAGCACGGCGAGCGGGATGTCTGTGCCCATGGAGCCGATGGCTTCCACGCCGTCCTTGCCCATGGGGACCATGAGCTTGCGGAGGTCTTCAAAGCTGTAACCAAAGGCCTGCTGGCGCTGCAGCATGGTTTCGTGGTCGGGTGGCGCGACGGGCTCGCCGTCCTTGATGTCGGCGAGCTTCACGAGGTGCTTGTCCAGCCACTCGCGGTAGGGTTTTTCAGCGGCGATCTTCGCCTTGATCTCGTCATCGGGGACGATGCGGCCTTCCTCCATGTTCACGATGAACATTTTGCCGGGCTGGATGCGGCCTTTGAGCTTCACATTCTCTGGCGCGATGGGCAGGACACCCGCCTCGGAGGCCATGATGACGAGGTCGTCCTTCGTGACGTAATAACGCGACGGACGCAGACCATTGCGGTCCAGCGTGGCACCCATCATGGTGCCATCGGTGAAGGCCACGGAAGCCGGGCCGTCCCAAGGTTCCATGAGGCAGGAATGGTATTCGTAGAAGGCCTTGCGGGACTCATCCATCGACTCATGGCCGCTCCACGGCTCAGGAATCATCATCATCATCGCGTGTGGCAGCGAGCGGCCGCCCATGACCAGGAGTTCGAGCACGTTGTCGAACATCGCGGAGTCCGAGCCGCTTTCGTTGACGATCGGGAAGAGCTTCTTCATATCCTCAAACAGCGGGCTGTCGAGCAGCGACTGCCGGGCCTTCATCCAATTGATGTTGCCGCGCAGCGTGTTGATCTCGCCGTTGTGGGCGATGTAGCGATACGGGTGCGAGCGCTCCCAACTCGGGAAGGTGTTCGTGGAGAAACGGGAGTGAACCAGCGCCAGCGCCGACTCCATGTCCGGGTCTTGAAGGTCGAGGAAGTAAGCTCCGACCTGCTCCGGCATGAGCATGCCTTTGTAAACCAGCGTGCGGGAGGAAAGGCTGGGGCAATACCAAAACTCGTCGATCTCCGCCGTGCGGATGGCGGTGACGGAGCGCTTGCGGATGACGTAGAGCTTCCGCTCAAAGGTCTGCTGGTCAGGGCAGCAACCACCGCGAGCGATGAAGGCCATGCGCATGAAGGGCTCGCTGGCTTTCGCCGTGAAGCCGATCATCGAGTTGTCCACCGGCACATCGCGCCAGCCGAGCACTTTTTGCCCTTCCTCAGCAGCGACTTTTTCGAAAGCCTTGGCAGCCGCGTCGCGCTTGGACTGATCTGGTGAACAGTAGGCCAGCGCCACGCCATAATGACCTTCGGCAGGCAGCTCCACGCCCTGGCCTGCAGCCACTTTGCGCACAAATTTGTCCGGCATCTGCATCAGGATGCCCGCGCCGTCACCGGTGTTCTTTTCGGAACCCACTGCGCCGCGATGGTCGAGATTGATCAGGATCGTAAGTCCCTGCTGCACAATGTCATGGGAACGTTTCCCCTTCATCTGACAAATGAAGCCGACGCCACATGCGTCGTGCTCGAACTGTGGATCATAGAGGCCTTGTTTCGGAGGGAGTCCTGGGGAGGTCATTTTAGTGCAAAAGGGGGCCGCATTTAGCCGCTTTGACCCGGGAACGCAACCCGGGAGTTTGCCGGGCTAGTCAGGGTGAGTTATTCACAAAGACAGGGCTCGGAAAACACCAAAGCGACACGTGGACCGGCGGGTTGGCGATCCCCGTGAAGAGTGGGAAAAGATGGCAAAGCAGGATGCCTGCCACCTCGAAAATGATTTACGGCTTGTCTAAGTTCGCCGAGCGGAGTTTTTCATCGATCCGCCGCAGACTCGCCCGCCCTACCTTTTCTTCGCCCGCGCAAATCGGTTCTGCCGGTCCACTTCGGGTGTTGGTGGTGTAGGTTTCGTCTCGGGTTGGGCGGCTTCGGCCTTCTTCTCCACCACTCGCTCTTTCAACCGTTCTTGATGCTGCTTCGTCGCGCGGGTGGGTTTGGCCTCGCGCTTCTTTTTCCATCCGGCGAAGGCCCACTCGGGCATCTGCCAGCCGGTGCGTGTGACGAGCGCCTCGACGAGCATCAGCACCAGCGCGGTGAGCAAAAGCAGGCTCTGCATGTCGGCGAAGCGGACGACCTGCGGGCTACGCCAGGCCTGGCTGAGATCGAGCAATTCGCGGCCGCCACTCGTCACGGCGGTGCGGCGGAGTTCATCGGCGCGAGTTTCGTCAAAAGCCCACTCGGTGCTGCTGCCGAGCAGTGTGGGGCCGAAGCTCAGCGCCGTGCCGCCGAGTTGCACCGCCCCACGCACCATCTCTCCCTCCGTGAGGGTGACGTTGGCCTGATAATGTCCGGGCGCGAGCCGCTCCCAAGCGAGTTCGTGGGCTCCGGCGGCATTGCTGCCGTGCGCCATCATGATGCGCGGGGGCTTGGCTTGCAGCTTCGGCTCCCACTCGCTGTCGTGCATGAGGTCGAGCGTGAGTTGATTGCCGGCGAGGCTGTGTTTCAAACCGACGCCGGGAGGCAATTGCTCGCCCATGAGCCAGCGGACGAGGGTTTGGAGGAAGTCGCCATACTTCGACCAGGCACGGATTTTCGCCGAATGCTCGCCGCCGAGGGCGAAACTGACCGCTGCGGTCCTGCCGATGCCTCGTTGGCCAAAGGCGACGAGCGGGGCGGTGTATTCGTCCTTCGTGATGAGGCCCTGGCTGGCCCAGTCGCGCAGGTAGCTGAGGTTGTAACCATCGGCCTCGGGCAGCCAGTCGAGTGTCTGGCTGCTGATCTCGAACCAGCCGCCCGCAGGCTGCGTTTTCACCGGATCGGTGATGAAAGCACTGCGGGCCACGGCGACGGTTTCCTGGCTGAAGATGTTCGGCAGTTCCTCGGCCTTCTCGGTGAAGAAAAGACGGCCTTTGCCGCGCTTGGCGATGTCTTCCAGCAACGCCGCATCCACATCGCTGCGCTGGCCGAGCGCGATGACGCTGATGGTGCCACTGGCAGCGATGATCTCGTCGATCAGGCGCTTGTAGTCGCCGGGCTCTTCGGAGTCGTTGGCATCGGAAAAAAGGATGATGTGGCGCTGCCCGGCAGGCGCGGTTTTCAGCTGATCCCACGCAGCCTTCAGTCCCTCATAAACATAGATGCCGCCACCTGTGCTTTCGATGCGGCGCACGGCGCTTTCCATCTTCTCACGATTCGGCCCCACCTGCTGCAGCGGCACCATTTCATGCGCGCTGCTATCGACGGCGAAGACCGTCAGCAGATCCTGCCCGCCGAGGAAGCGGATGGCGTTGCCCGCGCCCTCATCGGCGAGCTGCATTTTGGTAAAACCATTTGCCACCGTCATGCCCATCGAGCCGCTACGATCCATCACGATGGCCATCGCCACGACCAGCTTCCGGTGCTCCTGCTTCATCTCCATCGACACGGGCAAAAGTGGATCAATCGCCGACTCGAAGTAGCCGCCTGCCGCGAAGCTCTTCTTCCCGCCCGCCATCAGCAAGCTGCCGCCCTGCTCGCGCACATAAAAATCGAGCGCGCGGAGGAAATCAGCGGGCAGTTCAAAGGCGGGCACGTTGTTTAAAATGACACACTTCACCCCCGCGAGTTGGCCGGGACGGATGCCGCGCAGCTCGGTCACGGTTTCGACCGTAAAACCCTGCCGCTGGAGCGTCGGGGCCACCGGATCATCGAGATACGACGTGAGCAAAAGTACGCGCGGCCCGCCCGCGATCTCGATCATCGCTTCGTGGCGATTGTTCCCCGGATGCGCGTCTTTCTCCGGCTGGATCAGCGCCTCGTAATGCGCCACGCCAGCGGTGATGAGTCGATCCGTGAAGCGCAGGCGACCGCTGCCGAGATGCACCTCGACGTCGGTGGATTTCAGCTCCTTGCCATCGCGCAAAATGGTGAGCGGCACCTTGCCATCGCGGGAGCCTTTCACCTCCACCTCGATCATGAAAGGCTCGCCGAGTTGCGAGCGCGAAGGCATCTCCAGCGCCGCCACGCGGAAGTCCGTCGGCTCAGGATCACGCACCAGCCGGTAGTCCAGCTCCACGCCCTGCCGCGTCAGCTTTTCCGCGATGCCTGTGAGCGGCTCCGTGGCATAGCCATCGGTGAATGCCAGCACTCGAGCGGGTCGATCCCTGCCCTCCTTTTGCGCCAAAGTCAGCGCCTGCGTGATCGCCATCGCCGTCTGGGTGGAGTGGCGATTCCGCTCATAAAGCTCCGCGCCCTCCGCCCCGCGTCGCATCACCTCGCTGGCGTAGTTCAAATAAAAAAGCCGGTCATTGGCTCCGCGATGCTTTTCCAGCAGCTTCTCCCATTCCGGCAACCCTTTCGCCATCGGCTCCTCAGCGGATACGGACGAGTCCAACAGCACCCAAAGATCAATCCCATCCTGAAGCCGCCGCCACTGCGGCTCCGCCTGCGCTAGCGTGATCAGCCCAATTAAAACGATGCGCAAAGGTTTCCACACCCCGAGTCGAGGCACCAGCCAGCCTGCGAGCAGCAGGATGGGAAGTAGCGCAAGCCATTCAGGGTGGCGGAGGATCATGGGGTGAGCACAGGTTGGCTAGAGGGTGAATGAGACCGGCTCCACCACCAGCTTCCGAGCAGGGCAGCAAGCAGAAGGAGAAGCCAGAGCTGCCAGTGGGAGTCAGCTTCGAGGGTGGTTTCGGTCTGGGTGAGCTTGAGTTTGGCGAGGTCTTGAAAGGGTTTCGCCTGCTGGAGATCGGCCTCGCGGGCATCGGCGAAGTGGGCGGCCCCGTGGAGCAGGAGTGTGTCGCCTTGTTTGACCTCGAAGAAGCCGGGTTGGTCGGGGGCACGGAGGAGATGAGCCTGGGCGGTGGGGACGGAGATCGTAGTGGAAGGCGTGCGTGTCGTGAGCTGAAGCGGGGCGGCTTTTTCACTTTGCAGATGGGCGATCGTGAGGCGCTGGCGGAGGTCGAAGTTCGCGGACTCGGGGGCGATCTTTTCCTGACGGATCGTCTGGAGATAGCGGTGGAGGAGAACGGCGAGCGCGGGGAGCTTGCGAGCGTTGCTGCTGAGGAGATCGAAGTGGCAGAAGAGTTGCTGGGCTCCGACAGCGGTGCGGCGCAGGCTGATGAGCGGGCGATCCGCCTGCCAGAGCAGCACGCGGTCGCGATCGTCACGCGGGACGATCATGCCCTCGCGGACGAGTAGGGACTGCCAGTTCAGGCCGTCGATGAGCGGATGCGCCTCGGCGACGATGCCGCCGCGTAGCCAG